>CAZHTU010000073.1:0-4368 GCA_964535815.1 Candidatus Undinarchaeota archaeon | reverse complement strand
TACCAACACAAGCTTCAACAAGGAGGGTCGTGGACACCTATACTTTGATTAATAAAATCACAAAACGTGAGGTCACTCAGTCCATCGTCACAGTTAAAGTATACGCGGTTGAGGACATGGAAGACGTCCTTGTGGTTGAGTCCTTACCTAATGTGCAGGTCAGCGCATCTACTGCCTACTTCTATGACACACCTCCCGAAGTACTCCAAGATAAGTTTATTGTCGCCTGGAAGATTGATTCTATGAAGGCAGGTGAGATGAAAATATTCAAGTTTGCACTTGCAGGAGGCGTGGATGAGGTAGACTCAGACCTCTTGGTCTCGGCAGGGTCAAAACTAGTGACTGATGTCGAAGTGGTCTTAATAACTGAGACAACTGAAGCAATACAACAGACAGCAGATTTCATAGCATCCCTTGGTCCTGAGTATGATGTGAGCCGTGCGCTTGAACAGCTCGAGCTTGCAAGGGCAGAATTCGAGGCAGGGGATTATGTATCTGCCAAGAGATACGCAGAGGAGGCTCGTTTACTAATAGAGGCTCGCGGTATCGAAGCAGCAGGTCCAGGCTTCAACTGGACCTATGTCATTATTCCGTTGCTCATGGTTCTCATGGCAGTGGGCTATATGGAACGCAAGAGAATAGTAGAGTACATACATCCAACTCCTCTGATGTCTATACCTGAGGTCCCTGAACGTCTCCGTGCTGCAGAAGAAATGGAGAAACACTTAGCAACTGCCCTTCAGTACAAGGAGGAAGCAGTAAAGCACGAGACCGAAGTCGAGGGTGCGCTCACCTCAATGAAAGACGAGTTGAAAGACCTTTCAAAGGAGCTCAGGCACCAGATGGCTGACGAGAAGCTCAAGGGCAAACCACCGCTTCGGCGCGGAACAAAACTCTCAGGAATGGTTCTTTCAAGCCAGCTCATGCACACACTCGATGAGGCTGAAGCTGCAATCAGTGATGGCAGGTACGACGAACTCAAGGCAATCTACAAGCGCGCTATTGGCCTCTTCAATGAAATATCTGCAGCCCACCCAGAGCGTGCCGAGAAGCTGCTCAAGGAGATAGAACGTATCGATTCAGTCCTTGAGATACTACTAGAGATAGGGCATGCCCACAGTTCACTTGAACAGGGAGATTTGGCAGGAGCGCGTGCTGGATACAAGAAGCTCGCGGCAATGTACAATAAATTAATCCAACAGAGGAAAGGGAACGAGGGCGACCTTAATTACCAGATAATGCAGCTGTATCAAAAAATATTGGAGCGTTCACAGACGTAGTAAGACTATGCTAAAATCTTTAAAACCAATGGGATTACCTGTCCGCATGAAGCGAGAGGCATTTGTAGCTTTTGCTATTCTATTGTTTGCTGCGTTGGTGCTTTCGACCACACTCACGACATTCTCAGAGGGTTCCTCCTCAGAAGCAGTAGTCTTTGTAGAGAACATCTCAAGCTTTTCCTACATCACGCTCCCAAAGCTTGCAGTCGTCGCAGGGAACAATTCTGCAGGTAAAGTTTCAATAGGTAACTGGAACGCGTCCCAGGCAGGGGGTGCGTCCTTGCTCGCCTCGGTGCAGGTAGGGGATTATTTCTATTATGCCTATGAAAACGGTCATGTGCAGAAAGTTTCAATAGCTGATGGTTCAATATTATGGACTGTGAGAAATGCGACAAATCACACGAATGCAATAGCAAATGATTCTGAATTTGTCTACACTGGTCACGATGCAGGATACATTCAAAAGATAAACCTGACTACTGGTGAGTTAGTCTGGACAGTTCAGAGACAGACAAACGATACGAAAGCTATAGCTGCAGATGGGACCTATGTGTTCGCAGGTTATAGAAATGGTCACCTTCACAGATTATTCGCTCTGAACGGTTCGTTCACAAATGTTTGGAGTGCGGAGACACCAAGTGCATCAGATTTCGTTTCTTTGGACCAGGACGCTGATTATCTCTACACAGGCCATACCAACGGTCACTTGAGACGAGTATCAAAGACCGACGGGACTAACGACTGGGAAAAGTCCTACACTAGTCTTAATACACTCTTAGAGGATGGAAACTATGTCTTCCTCGGTCGGACAGACGGGACCTTTGACCGTATCAACAAGGGGGACGGCACTTCCTCCTGGACATCCCAGAATAGTACAGAGGGCATATACTCGCTCGCCGCAGATACTGACTTTTTGTACACTGGCCACGACAATGGTTACTGGCAGAGGATAAACAAGTCAGACGGTCGCGACCTCTCCATCTTCCAAAACGATACGAATCGTGTCAATTCCATGATACACAACGGAACTTCTTTGTATCTTGGGCAAGCTTACGGCCATGCACAGAAATTCAATGCCTCCAATGCTCTTAGATTTGTGTGGGCCGATGCTACCTCAGACATCAACACAATAAACGCAATGGTCGATGATGCCGACTACCTCTACACTGGCCACGACCTCGGCCGCATCCAGAAAGTGAGAAAAGCAGATGGTTATCGAATGTGGACAGTCTACAACACGACAAACAAGACCCACTCTATTCTAACTGACCAGGATTTCATCTACGCCGGGCAGGATTCCGGCTATCTGGTCAAGGTCAATAAGACCTCAGGACTTGCAGTGTGGTTCTCAAGGAACAATACTGGGACAATCTACGCACTTGCCAATGATTCTGATACTATCTATACTGGAGGCGCAGGAGGCTACTATCAGAAAATTAACAAGTCTAATGCTGTTCCTTTGTGGGGAGAGGTTAACGGGACAACAGACATAAAAGCAATATTCTCAGACGGTTCCAATGTCTACACAGGCCACACTGGCGGGTGGGTCCAGCAGGTTAACATGTCGAATGGTGTTGCACTCTGGGAGACTAGGAACAGCACGCAGGACCTTAACGCGCTTTCAGGTTTTGGAGAGTTCCTCTACACTGGCCATGCTAACGGCGTAATCCAGAAAATCAACAAGTCCTCTGGTGCGACTGTGCTCACCTTATTGAACAACACTGCAGACATAAAATCCTTAGTTGTGGACTCGCAGGCCATCTACACTGGCCATGCTAACGGTTACTACCAAAAATACAACATATCCTCTGGCGTTAGGATGTGGCTGAAGCGCGATAACCCCCAAGACATCAATGCGCTTTCGGTAGATGTCTCCTATATATATAGTGCACATCCAGGTGGGCATATTCAAAAGATTCGCAAAGAGCAATTCGGGGCTTTCTTTGATATCGTACCTTCAGGTCAGGACCTGGAATCCTACTGTCTAGACAATTGGGCAGACTGGTGTCCGGATTCACATGGCAATCCTATCAATTTCATGGCCTACGATGGCCAGTATCTCTACCAAGTACTGGAGAAAGGATACGCGCTCCAGCTATCGCTCGCAGGGGAGACGCAATTGAATATCCGTGAAAGCAAGGAGGACGCAAACGCATTGGTCGTGGATGGTGACTTCATATTTACAGGTCATGATTCAGGCTACTACCAGCGCATCAATAAGAGTTCGAGCGTAGTGGACTACTCACAGCGAGATGATCAAAATGCGATAAACGCAATGGCCAATGTATCTGAATTCTTCTTTACTGGGCATGATTCTGGATACGTCCAAAAGATTAACAAGTCCTCAGGTGCGGCCAATTGGACAGTTCGGAATGAGACCAGAAACATTTATGCGATGATTGGTGACCCTGATTTTGTGTACACCGGACATGCAGATGGGTACATACAGAAAGTCAATACCTCTGATGGGACTTTTGTATGGACGATAGTCAACAACACTAATGACATCAAGGCAATGGTGCTCGACACTGGGTCTTTCTACACAGCCGGAGTCAATGGTTATGTCCAGAAAATAAATATTTCAAATGGTGTTCCACTCTGGGGGAATGTGAACCGCACAAATGACATCAATGCACTAGTCGCTGATTCGAATGCAGTGTACGCTGCCGGGATTAATGGATATGTGCAGAAGTTCAACAAGTCTAATGGCGTTCCTCTTTGGGAAGCCGTGAACATCACTCACGATGTCCAGTCTCTTGCATTGGCCGGTGAATTCATCTATCTAGGCCACTCATCAGGATTGATGCAGCAAGTCAACAAGACTTCGGGTGCGTTCCAGAACTGGCAACGTCCCTCCCAATACACGTACACAGTCCGCGCGGTTGCAAAAGGAGGTGACTATATATTCACCGGGCATTCAGATGGTTACTATCAGTTGTTAGCTACTTCAGGTACGGTTGGATGGCAAGCTCGCAATCTCACTGCGAACATTCTTTCTCTTGTAGCCGACGAGAACTATCTTTATCTTGGTCATTCGAATGGAACTGTGCTAAAGGTCAATAATACGAACGGTGAAGTTCTATGGGCC
>CAZHTU010000072.1:0-4459 GCA_964535815.1 Candidatus Undinarchaeota archaeon | reverse complement strand
AGTCATTGGAGGTATACACGACCATATCTCAGGTATGTACTACTTGACAAAGGAAGGCGCAGAATTCACAGAAAAAGAAGCAGCACAGATACTTATGGCCGCAGGAATAGATGAGGTCCCGAAAACAACCAAAGGCATTATACGCGGCAAAGATTTGTTCAGCTCACTTCTGCCGAAGACCATGAATATTTCCTACAAGGCTAAGTTCTGCAAGCAATGCGAGGACTGCCTAAAGGAGAAATGCAAGTTTGACTCATATGTGCAGATAAAGAATGGTAGATTAATCTCAGGAATCATCGATGATAAGTCGATTGGAGCCTTCTCAGGGAAGATACTTGAATACCTGCTTGCACAAGAAGGGTGCGAGAGAACTGCAGAATTCCTAAACCAGTCAACAAAAATGGCTGTTTCAGCCTTGATGATTCATGGTATGACCAATGGTCTGGATGAAGAGGACCTTCCAGAAGATATCCTGAAGAAAGTTTCTGGAATACTTGACAATGCAGAAGCTAAAGTCAATACCACGGTTGATGAATATCGAAGTAGAAAACTGCATGCGCTCCCAGGAAAGACAGTCAAAGAGACGCTCGAAGATAAGATTATGAGCATTGTGAACCGCGCCAGGGACAAGGCAGGAAAGGTGTCAGAGGCTTATCTGAAGGAGACTAATCAATCGGCAGTAATGGCCCGCACTGGTGCCCGAGGTAATCTCCTAAACATCACTCAGATGAGTGCGTGTCTAGGACAGCAGGCTGTCAGAGGTCAGCGTATCCGGAGAGGTTATAAGAACCGAACCTTACCGCACTTCCAGCCGCAGGATTTGGGTACAATTGCACACGGTTTCGTCCGTTCGAGTTACAAGAAGGGATTGAGTCCTGTGGAATTTTTCTTCCACGCAATGGGTGGTAGAGAATCATTGACAGATACAGCTATGCGTACGCCTAAATCTGGATATCTTCAGAGGAGATTAATAAACGCGACTCAGGATTTAAAAGTCGAGTATGACAACACTGTTCGCGATAATTCAGGTCGAATTATCCAGTTCACCTATGGTGAAGATGGTGTTGACCCTGCAATAAGCGACGGTGGGAAAATAGGCATTAACAACATAGTGGGGGAAAAATGATTAGCGAAATACTCGAAAAGAAGGGCGAAAAGCTCCCAGAGAAGATGATTGGGCGGCTAGAGAAGTACGCTGACGAGAATAAGATTAAGGGTAAAGCTCTTGAGGAAATGGTTGTTCGCTCTGTTCATAACTTCAACAAATATGTCGTGCAGCCAGGCGAAGCTGTGGGCACAGTAGCCGCACAAAGTATTGGTGAACCTGGAACGCAGATGATGATGAGGACAAAGCACTACGCAGGGGTAGCCATGCAAGTTACCCGTGGATTGCCTAGGCTTATTGAGATTTTTGACGCGCGTTCGAGTCCGAGCACGCCTCACATGGAAGTGTATGTCCTGCCTGAAATCGGCACAGATGAGCAAAAAGTAACTGAAATAGCACGCAAGCTCATCGATATGCGATTGGAACAAGTAGCAAAGACAATAGATATCGATTTAACAGCATCACGAGTCGTGGTAGAGTTTGACAAGAAGAAGCTCAAAGACCATGGCATCGAGGTCACAGACACCCCTAAGCTTTTAAAGAAGGAAATCCGATATAAACTAGAGCTCGAGGGGGATAGATTAATGGTTTATGCCCGCAAGCCTTCTGCTTCCGCTCTGTACCACTTGAGGGACAAGGTGCGCAAGGCGCACTTCTGCGGTATTGCAAATGTTGAACACGCTGTGTTGCAACAGGAAGGAAAAGAGTTCGTTATCCACACTCGTGGTTCAAACCTCAAAGAGGTCATGAATCTGGAATTCGTGGATAAGTCCCGAACATTGACCAATGATATCCATCAGGTCGCTAAAGTACTTGGTATTGAGGCGGCAAGGTCGTCCATAATCAGAGAGGCCATGGACACGCTCAGGGAGGCTGGACTTACTGTGGATAGAAGGCACATCATGCTCATCGCAGACACCATCTGCGCCGAAGCCCGCGTACGCGCGATTGGACGGCACGGTGTCAGTGGAGAGAAAGGCTCGGTGCTCGCACGTGCGAGCTTCGAGGAGACAGTAAAGCACTTGCTAGAGGCGAGCTCCACCGGAGAGACTGAAGAGCTCGAAGGTGTGATAGAAAACATCATCGTCGGCCAGGTCATGGCCCTTGGTACAGGATTACCAAAACTGACGATGAAGGGGAAAGAATGAACATCGAAAAAGAACTCAAATCAGTGGTCACCACTGGAGAAGTAGACATTGGTTCAGAGCGCACGCTCAAGAATGCCCGCCAAGGAACAGGAAAGCTTATAGTGATGGCATCGAATATGCAGGCTGAAACCCGCTCAGATATCGAAAGCTATGCCAAACTGAGCTCAATTCCAGTGTATGTATTCAAGGGCTCGAGCACTGAGCTTGGAAATGTGTGTAAAAAACCATTTCCAGTAGCTGCAATGACCATTCATGAATCCGGAGATTCAGATATTCTGGACTTGGCAGAGGAAAAGAAATGAGTGTTAAGTTAGACACTAATAGTCTCAAAGTCATCGGCATGTTCGAGGGCAGAACTGGAGCTAAAGTAAAAGACTGCTATATCTGGGAAGACGAGATAGACCTTGTTGTTAAACCAGGCGAGATGGGTCTTGCCATCGGCAAAGGTGGAAGCAATATAAAGGCACTCCAAGGAGAAATGGGTAAAGGTCTCCGAATCTATGAGTACTCTGACGATGCAAAAAGCTTCATTAATAGCTTGATATCCCCGGTAAAGGCCACCGGTATAGAGATAAAGGATATAAACAACAAAAAACAGGCAATTATAACCCTGCCCTTTGAAGATAAGCCGCGAATCATTGGCAAAAAGGGTAAAAACATACACAGGATAAAGGCGTTACTCGAACGTCATCACCACATATCAGACGTGAGGATTAAATAGAACCCTTTTAAAAAAAGCGTTCACAGAAAATATCAAGGAGAAAAAACAAATGGGAAAGAAACCAAACGGAAGATTTTCAGCACGAAAGCTCAAAGCCAGACGCAAGACTTTCAGGCTTGCTGACCGCTCATGGAAGGCACGAGCTAGTGGAAACAAAGTTAAGTTCAATCCTCTTGGGAAAAAGCCCCAGGCACGCGGAATTGTCATTGAGAAGGTTGGTCTCGAGGCAAAACAGCCAAATTCTGCAATCAGAAAGTGCGTTAAAGTTCAATTAATTGGCTCAGGCCGGCAAATCACAGCTTTTGCACCGCGAAATAAAGCTATCACATTCATTGATGAGCACGACGAGGTCACTGTCGAGGGTATCGGCGGACCTATGGGCCGTGCGTCTGGAGATATTCCTGGAGTTAGATTCAGGGTACTCAAGGTTAATAGTATTCCACTCTTTGAGATGGTCCGCGGAAGAAAGGAGAAGCCAAGAAGGTAAAAATGAAGCTCTACAACAAATGGGAAATTGACAATATTGAAGTCCGCGACATTAGTATCAAAGATTACGTCAATCTCAAACCAACAATCGCTCCACATTCCGGCGGAAGACATGTCCAGACCCAGTTCTGGAAGGCCAAGACCAATATTGTTGAAAGATTAGTAAACAAAATCATGGTTACTGGACATCTCAAAGAAGGCCGTGTCCATCGAAGGGTCAGCGGACGAGACACTGGCAAAAAGCTAACTGCACTCAAGAGTGTTATCGAAGCCTTTGAAATAATTGAGAAAAAGACCAAGAAGAACCCAATTCAGGTCTATATAACTGCAGTCGAGCATTCAGCTCCTAAGGCTGAAACCACTTCCTTCAGACAGGGAGGAATTATCATGCGCAAACCAGTCGATGTTGCTCCGCAAAGGCGAGTCGATTTGTCTCTAAGGCTACTAAGCCACGGTGCAGGCCAGAGGGCATTCAAATCGAAAATGTCCCTTGGTAAAGCATTAGCAGAAGAGATAATGGCTTCGGCTAAGTCGGACCAAAAAACGTATTCGATTTCTAAAAAGGACGAGATAGAGCGAGTGGCATCAAGCTCAAGGTGATTTAAATGGGACGAAAAGAACAGATGGTTGAAAAGCTACAGGATCACATGAAGGACCCAAAGAGGGTCAGAAATATCGGTGTCGTGGCGCATATTGACCACGGTAAGACTACTTTGACAGACAGTTTGATTGCTGGAGCAGGATTGATGGCCGATGAGCTTGCAGGCAAACAATGTGTCACTGACTCGTACTATTTAGAACAGGATAGGGGGATTACAATCTTCTCTGGTGCCGCAAGTATGGTACACCGCTTTGAAGACACTGATTATGTCATCAATCTTTCAGATACGCCGGGACACGTTGACTTCGGTGCTGAAGTTGTACGCTCAATGCGTGCTGTTGACGGTGTTATTGTAGTTGCATGTGCTGTCGAGGGAGTAATGCCTCAAACTGAAACAG
>CAZHTU010000071.1:4238-4485 GCA_964535815.1 Candidatus Undinarchaeota archaeon | reverse complement strand
GTGAGAGATACTCGTCGAGCATTGGCAGGACGAAGACCTTCTTAGTAAGTTTCTTGACGTGTGCGTCTTCCTCACCGACAAGCGCTATTACATCGGCTCCGCGGGCCAGGACTTCCTGCATGTTGCCTAGTGTCTTGGCGTAGGTGGCGTCTTTGGGTGCGAGTACGAATACAGGAGTACTCTTTGAAATAAGGGCGAGTGGACCGTGTTTCAGCTCTCCGGCCGCAAATCCGTCAGCAGGGGCGTG
>CAZHTU010000071.1:0-4228 GCA_964535815.1 Candidatus Undinarchaeota archaeon | reverse complement strand
CGCACCTTCAGCTGCAGCAGGGAAAGAGATGCCTCGTCCCAAAAAGTAGAAATTGTCGCACTTGTAGTACTTCTTGGCTAGTTCATCGATCTCGTCCTCAACACTCCTCAAAATCTTTTCTATCAGTTCAGGAGTTTTTCTCAAGGCTTGTGTGTAGTCTATATCCTTACCAAGGAGCTTGGCCATCTTTGAGGCTAAGAGATAGAGGATAACAAGTTGGGTGACAAATGTCTTTGTCGCGACTACGCCGATTTCCGGTCCGGCGTGTGTGTAGACAGAGAAGTCACACTCTCGGGTAATTGAGGAACCGACGATATTGGTTATCGCAAAGGTCTTGGCACCCTTCTTCTTTGCGAGCCGGAGTGCGGCTAGAGTATCTGCAGTTTCGCCGGACTGACTTATGGCAAGCACACCGCAATCTTCATTCACAACATGGCCAACCGACTGCATAAATTCGGACGCGATTACAGGCTCGACTGGGATACCCAGGAACTTTTCAAATAAGTATTTGGTCACAAGCCCGGCATTGTATGAGGTGCCGCATGCAACCACATAGAATCTTTTCTGCTTCAAAAGAGCTTCAGCAACCTTTTCGACATCCTGTTCGCTCCGCAGGGTTTCTGAAATGGCTTCTGGTTGTTCATGGATTTCCTTGAGTGTAAAGTGGTCGTACCCGCCTTTCTCTGCCATCTCTGAAGACCACTTAATCTCTGTGACTTCATATTTGATTTCTGAACCGTCACTTATGGACTTGAGCTTGATTCCGTCCTTGGAAAGGACACCATACTGGCCATCCTGCACGTATACGACCTTGTTGGTCCGGTGGAGAAAAGCAGGGATATCTGAAGCCGCAAAGTATTCGTCGTTTCCTACGCCGAGTACAAGTGGGCTGAAGTGTCGTGCTATAAGAATTTTGTCAGGTTCTTTCGCATCCAGGACAACTAGGGCAAAGGAACCTTCGATTCTCTCAAGTGCTTTTCTAAAAGCGCCCTCAAGTCCGTCATCCTTGTACTCTTCAATTAGATGGGCAACCACTTCAGTATCTGTCTCGGATTTAAACTTGTGGCCTTTTTCCTGCAATTCGTCTTTGAGGCTTGCGTAGTTCTCGATGATGCCGTTGTGAATTACCGCAATGGAATCAGAACAATCAGTGTGAGGGTGGGCGTTTATTTGGCTTGGCGGACCATGCGTAGCCCAGCGGGTGTGGCCGATGCCGATTTGTCCTTCGATTGCCTCGAAGTCGTGCTTTTGCGCAATCTCATCGAGCTTTCCTTGGTCTTTTACTAGTTTGAGTGAACCACTAATCGTAGCTATGCCTGCAGAATCATATCCTCTATA
Source organism: Candidatus Undinarchaeota archaeon (assembly GCA_964535815.1). Classification (GTDB taxonomy): domain Archaea; phylum Undinarchaeota; class CAZHTU01; order CAZHTU01; family CAZHTU01; genus CAZHTU01. The sequence continues at coordinate 2,890 of CAZHTU010000071.1, read as the reverse complement.
CTCGAGGTGCCTGAGCGCATCCCAGATAATGGGTGCTGCTCTCTGAGTTCCAACATATCCAATAATGCCGCACATTGATTAGACAGGCGATGGGACCTGAAATTTATATAGGTTGAGGGGCAGGTAGCGTGGCCTAGGTTTATATACACCTTTCTACATTTCTTAGAGTATGATCTATCGGCAAAGATTCGTACTCGACACCTCTGCGTTCACAAACGCAACCACACCGCACGACAATAAGGCAGTCAACAAGCACACTAAGGAATTAGTGGCCATGGTAGCTGAAGCAAGGATGAAGCTGAATATTTCCTGTTATCTTCCATTTCCAACTGTTCACGACGAGTTAATCTCGTCCCTGAAGCGACGGGATTGTCCTGAGAAGACTTTAGTTCAATTGGATACCTGGTTTGTGAAAAAGACTCCAAATAGGTACGAGGTCAAAATCCCTTCTGAGATTTTCTATGAATACATTTCTGATATTCGAACACGCATGAATAAAGGTCTGAGAGTTGCAGAGGACGCAGTGCGTCAGGCATTCAAAGGGAAGAATGAGAAGGATGAAAAAGTTATACGGATGCTTAGGGACAAGTACAAGGTTGCACTGAGACAAGGGATTCTCGACTCGCGCGAGGACCTAGATGTCCTGCTCCTGGCAAAGGAATTGGATGCCGGCGTGGTCACTGCAGACGAGGGAATGCAGAAGTGGGCCGAGAGACTCGGATTGAGGATTGTTGAGGCCAAAGTGTTCCCGAAAATGCTCAAGGAGTACCTTAACTCGTACTCAAAAGGCAAGATTTAAAACCTGATTCTAAGCTGACATAATGTGACAGAGTGTGTAGACTACAACAAGAATAAAACCGACAATGAACCAGCCGCGTGCTTCTACTTCAGACATAATTTAGGAAATGATTCAAGAGCTTAAATAGGTTTTTAAGTATCCGCGACCATAAACTATTTATGAGGATTACACAGGCCAGCTGGACCTACCAACCTTCAAAAAGGATTAGCGAACCATTGCTCATGAACAATCTGAAGACTGTTCTCACGGTTGAGCCTTCTCTGAAAAAGAACTACCTCAATAACCAGCTCTTTTTGATGGGTACTGCATTCAACCGTCTCGACCGCGGGACCAGTTCGAGAGAAGATAGGGTCTGCCGTGCTGCTTGGGGGATAAGCCATGACCTGGCCTTCATGATTAATGGATGGGGCGATGCAGAAGGTCTCAAAAAGAACATCGAACAGAACCGAAAAATAATCCTTAAACTGGTCCCGAAGAAGTTTGCCACAAAGAAGAATCTCAAAAAGCTCATCTTGAAAGCCAAAGATATCAAGCTCGATGAGCGGTCTGCTAAGGTCCTGAAAGAAGCCTCAATCGATCCCAAGACTGTCAACAAGATATTCGAAAACGTCAGTGAGGGAGATGCAGATGTGCTTGCGGAGATATTAGCCGAGAATGCGAAAAAGGTAGCCTACAAATGTGAGGCCTGCGGACACGAGGTGACAATTGCAGAATGCAAGCTCACAAAGGTAGCAATACTCCTGTCACTCTCAGATATGCCACCGCACGTTTATTGGATATTTTGGATGACTGTGTTGCTCTACGCATACTGGTGGCTCGATGCTGCGTATTCTATACGTGATCAGATACCTGACTGGTTAGGGTTCCGGGAGCTGCTCTCTGATGTAGCGAAAGGTGATGTAATGCTCACAGTATATCTAATTTGCTTCATCATGCTCCCCCCAGTCGTTATAGGTTTCTGGGGTATACTCCTTACAAAAGGTGAACATAAGTTCGAGTCGTTCTACAAGCAGGGAATCCTCGAACACGCCCCGGTCGGGTATTCTAATCTCCCTGAAGATTCTAATATCTGCGCGATGTGTAGGAAGAAAATCTGCTATGGGTGTGTGAGGGGTGTGGATGCGAGCAAGAAGAAAATAGAAGAATTAGCTGGTGCAATCTACTGTAATTCCTGTTCAAGAAAGTTCAAAGGCAAACTCAGGCTGACGAGCACTAAAGAAACCATGGGACGTTGAATCACTCTTCGCAGAAAGCACCACTTAGATAAGCGCGGATTTTTGCATTGGTAGTTTTTGGTTTGCGGCTTATCTGTAATTTTGTCTCGCTCCCTTCCAAGTATTTAGCTGTGTAATCAACATGCATCTTATCCAAATGGTCCATGAACTTTTCCAGGTCTTTTTTCTCGCCTGAAACCGTGAGGTCTTCTGCAACATCTTTGCCTTTTGAGACTTTTTTGATGCTGTCTATCATTGGTTTGAGGATTGACATACCAAGCCTCGAAGCGCGTTTTTTGAGTTGGGCTTCATTCTCACCGAGCTCATAGGACTGGAATCCTTCACGAAGAAGGCGGCGGTAGAAGAAATCGCGGCCATAGTCGAACGGGAACTGGAAGGCGAACTCAAGGTCTTTTGTATTGCCGCTGGACGTAGTGTACTTCATCTGCTTTTTCATCTCAGTATCTTTGACAACCATGCCTTCTGCCCCGTCCTTTTCAAGGCGTTTGACCAGATTTAATATTCGCTTGCCTTCGCGGGAGGTGAAAGTGCCAAGGTGTTTGACTGGTGTTAATTGATATTTCTTGCACATGTCATGTTTTTCCTTGGCGTGGAGAGGTTTGTTGGTCTGTTTGTGGCGGATGTCGAAGATAAACAGTGTTGTTTTTTTGAGGTAGGAATAATCGTGGGAGACGTATGGGCTCTCCTTGCCTACTATTTCACCGCACAGAACTAAGTCTTCATGTTCGAAGAACTTCTTGGTAGGTTTTTGGACAAATGCAGTTGAATACGGACAGATAAGTCCGCCTTTGGAAATCGCGTACACTTTTCCATTGAGCTTGGCAACACGAATGTTGTATCCGTCCATCTTTTCTTC
>CAZHTU010000070.1:0-4722 GCA_964535815.1 Candidatus Undinarchaeota archaeon | reverse complement strand
GACAGGAAGAAGTCACTCACGTCTGGGGCGCACAAGGCAAGAAGCGCGCAAAGATAAAGGTCACGACAAGTCAAGCGAAGAACCCAGCCTTTGATGTGACTCCAGCCAAGTATATTACAGGAATTATCACTCCAGACGGGATTTTCCCTCCAAAATCCGTCAAAAAAGCGCACTTAGACGCCAAAACTGAGTAAGGTTTTTCAACTAGTTCAGTCTTTACCAAGGTAATGGAAGGATTAGTGTTCGATTTGAATGATTGTCTCGTCGACCGGAGCGACGTACCGCTCGCGGTCCAGAAGGCAGTGGAGTGCGTGCTCGAAGAGACTGAACATCCTTTCTATCTTCCTAATGAACTTTTTGACCGCGGCTGGCTGATTGAGCGCGGCGAAAACAAAAATTGGTTATTCGACTATCTTTTGATGAGAAACGGTGTCCCTCATCCTGATAGAAAAAAGATGGTCGACCGATGTATGAAATACTATACTTATCAGGTGTGCAAGTCTGTCAAGGAAGTTACACCATTCGACGACACCCGGATGCTTAAGAAAGTCAAGCAACCACTCTCTATTGTAACTGACACACCCATGAAACTTGCCAGGCGAATTTTGAAGTCAACAGAACTCGGCGACCTCTTTGAAAAGAGAATGGTCTTCGCCAACACAAACAAAGTACACGCCATCCGTCGGATTGCAGAGGACCTTGGCACTGCTCCAAATCAACTAGTATATGTTGGCGATGCTCCAAGAGATGTCTGTGCTGCCCGAGTGGTCGGTGCCCGCGCTGTTGCAGTGGATCGTGGTTTTGTGCCAATGGACCGCATTCTACGTGCTAGACCAAACTTAGTCGTAAAGAACCTGGCCATGATTAATCCATGGTTGAGAACTGACAGGTTCTACTAAGGAAACGCATATTATTGCCTCTCTCTATACTATAGTATAGTTCTTGGAGCGATTACTGGCAAGGCCCTATCGAGAAATATTACTGGCAAGCTACTCTCTCTCAAGATTTATATAGTAAAAACAAGGCAGACTAATCATGGACGATTTAGAAACACTGGTAAAGCAGATAGCAGAAGAGACGAAACTCAAGGAGAAGGATATCAATAAGAAGATATCTGACAAGAGAAAAGAACTTTCCGACTTGGTCTCAGAAATCGGCGCGGCTCACATCATCGCGAACGAGCTCGGCGTCGAACTCGCTTCCAAACCAATGGAAGAATCCCGCTTCAAAATTCATGATTTAATGGAAGGCATGAGTGCTGTTGACTTGTTCGCGCGCGTCCAAGCAGTCTACGAACCTAAAAAGTTCAAACGAAAGGACGGTGAGGAAAGTCAAGTAGCAAGTGTTGAACTAATTGACGAGACTGGCTCCACTCGATTGGTTCTATGGGGCGAAACTGCCGACCTGATAGAGAAACTCGAGAAGGGAATGAGTATCAAGGTCCAAGCAGGATACGTCCGCGACGGCTTCAAAGGCCTCGAAGTCCACCTTGGCAACAGAGGAAAACTTATCATGAATCCCGAGGATTCACCTGAAATGCCGAAAGTGGAGCAAAAAGTTCTCAAGATTAAAGAACTTGTGGCCGACCTCCAATCAGTGGATGTCGCTGCACGAATAGTCCAAATTTACCCTTCAAAAACCTTTTCAAGAAAAGACGGGAGTGACGGAAAAGTCACTTCAATGGTCCTCGGGGACGAGACAGGAACTGTCCGCGCCTCCTTATGGGGCGACAAAGCGGACGCCAAAGTCAACTCAGGTGATTTAGTCCTGATAGAGAATGCATACACCAAGGAAGGCCTCCGCGGGGTTGACTTACAACTCGGCTGGAGAGCACGAATAGTCAAGAACCCAGATATTAAAATCCCACCGCTCAAGGACTTTAGGGAAGTCTCTGTCCGCACAGCCATCAAGACCCTCAAAGACGGCGACACCTACAAAGAAGTCCGCGGTGCAGTGGTGGATATCTATGGCAACAACATTCTCTACCAGTTCTGTCCGAACTGCAACAAACGAGTCAAACCAGAAGGCGAAAAATGGATGTGCCCTGAATGTGGAAAGGTGAAACCAGACCACTCACTAATCGTCAGTGGTACACTTGACGATGGAACTGGCGCGATTAGAACTGTCTTCTACCGCGACCAGGCTGAACGTCTTTTAGGATTCACAGCTTTGGACGCTTTGGAACTTTCAAACGAAGACGAGCTCAAACCAGTTGAAAAAGCTAGGTCAAGCCTTGGAAAGGAAGTTATCATTTCAGGAAACGTGAAGATGAATGACTATTCTGGAACTTTGGAACTGGTCGCCCGCGAAGTCCGCGATGTTGATGCAGTAGAAGAATCAAATTCATTAATGAAAGAGCTGGAGGTTTCAACATGATAGAAGATATAGAACAATTACCAAACGTCGGCCCCTCAACTGCTGAAAAGCTGAGGGAAGCAGATTATGACACAATCGACAAAATAGCCGCCGCCGATCCTGGTGTGCTTATGGACGCAATAGAAGTCTCAGCTAAAAAAGCACAAGAAATGATTGACGGTGCTAAACAGCAGTACAAGGTTGCATTTGAAACGGCTGAAGCACTTTTAGAGAAGCGAAAGGAAATCGGCCGCCTGTCGACCGGATCCAAAAAGCTCGATGCTCTTTTAGGTGGTGGTCTTGAAACCCAATCAATTACAGAGGCCTTTGGTGAATTCGGTTCAGGAAAGACTCAAATAGGCTTCCAACTCTGTGTCATGGCCCAATCTCCTGTGGACAAAGGAGGTTTCGGCGGTGCAGTAGCTTTTGTCGACACTGAAAACACCTTCCGTCCAGAACGAGTGAGGCAAATAGCTGAAGCAAATGGCATGAATGCTGAGGACGTCCTCAAAAACATTCACGTCGCCCGTGCATTTACTTCCGACGACCAAATGATGGTTGCCGAAAAGATCGAATCAATGATTGAAGAGTTCAATATAAAACTAGTGGTTGTGGATTCCCTAACGGCCCTCTTCCGCTCAGAATACACAGGCAGGGGAATGCTCGCAGCACGCCAGCAAAAGCTCAATAGACACCTCGCAGTCCTGCACAAACTCGCCAACCAGCACAATCTCGCAGTTTTCGTGACCAATCAAGTCCATGCCCGGCCCGATGTCTTCTTCGGCGACCCAACAAAACCTATTGGAGGACACATCCTCGGCCATTCTGCAACCTTCCGACTCTACCTGCGCAAATCAAAGGCAGGAAAGCGCATTGCACGCCTTGTAGATTCACCCTATCTACCTGAAGGTGAAGCAGTATTCATGGTCTCCGGGAATGGAATCACTGACTAAAGGAAGTTCTATATAAATAATGCCAGCCTAAACTCAGTTGCGTTGGTATGTACGATGTTATAATCATTGGCGCAGGCCCTGCCGGCCTGTTTGCGGCCCACGAGTTAAAGGGTAAAAAGGTACTAATTATCGACAAGGGTAGAGATATTTCTAAGAGAAAATGTCCAGCGCAGAGTACATCCTGCATGAAGTGCAATCCTTGTAATGTCATGTGCGGTTTGGGGGGAGCTGGAGGCCTTTCTGATGGAAAACTGAATCTTCGACCGGATATTGGTGGAGACTTGACCAAGTGGGTCTCGCCGGACGAGGCCATGGAACTTGTTGACGATGTGGATTCATGGTTTTTGGCACATGGCGTCCCTGATGAGAAACTTAACCAGCATGAAAAGGCTGAATGGCTCCAGAGGAAAGCCGCGTCCTGCGGTATTCGCTTTTTACCAATCCGCCAGAGGCACATAGGGTCTGATTGCCTTCCTGATGTAATTGACTCAATGCGCAAGGAACTTGAAGCCAATGGTACAGAATTCATGCTTGAGACCATGGTGCTTGAGATATTAGCAGACAAAAAAGTCAAAGGTGTCAAGATTAGACATAAGGGAGAAGAACGTACAATCAATTGTCACTATCTCATTGCCGCGGTTGGACGCTCTGGTGCAGACTGGCTTACTGAACAGGCACATAAACTCGGAGTGCCTACTGGTTTCCTTCCAATGGACGTCGGAGTTCGTGTAGAAGTGCCTTCAATCCTAATGGACCAAGTTACAGACATCAACTACGACCCGAAATTCCACATCCGGACCAAGAAATACGATGATTTTGTTCGCACATTTTGCACCAATCCGCGCGGTTTCATTGTCCGCGAAGATTATGGTGATTTTATCTGCGTTAATGGACATGCCCTGAAGAATAAGAAGTCAGAGAACACTAATTTTGCGCTCTTGACAAGTACTGGCCTAACTGAACCAATGGAAGACACGACCAAATATGGTAAATCCATTGCAAAACTCGCAACCACCATCGGCGGAGGAAAGCCAATCGTCCAAAGGCTCGAAGATTTGAGGAAAGGCCGCAGGTCAACATGGCCTCGAATCAAAAAATCCTATATCAAGCCAACGCTCAAGGATGTCTCCCCTGGAGATATTTCCATGGCTCTACCTCACAGAATCGTCACCAACATTTTGGAGTCGCTTGAAGCACTGGACTGCGTTATTCCAGGGGTGGCTAGTGATGCAACCCTCTTGTACGCTCCAGAGATAAAATTGTACAACAAACAAATACTGACCCACAAAAACCTGAAAACCAATATTGATGGCATGTATGTCGCAGGGGACGGGGCCGGTCTGACGCGCGGAATCGTAACTTCCGCAGCGACAGGAATAATCGCCGCCCGAGCCATCTGTAAGTAAACTATATA
>CAZHTU010000069.1:0-4737 GCA_964535815.1 Candidatus Undinarchaeota archaeon | reverse complement strand
TATTGATGCCCTGTGCAGCGAAGGTTGTCTGTTAAAGAGAACAATATCTCCATCAATCAAGTGTCTTTCAACAGCCCATCCTGGTTCAAGCTCTTCAATAACCTCTTCGCAGTTTTCGTCTGTGATTCTCTTCCTGCGCCCATCCTCTCGGATGACGTAGTTTGCACCAGGATATTTCTCACCATTTTTGATTATCTCTGCGAGCTTCTTTTTGTTGTACGCTGTAACTCTCTCTGGGATACTGAGTTCTCGGGCGATAATCTGTGGGATTCCTACCTCATCAATTGCGATGTTAGGGTCAGGTGAGATAACAGTCCTAGCTGAGAAGTTCACACGCTTACCTGCCAGTGAATGTCTGAATCTGCCTTCTTTTCCTTTCAATCTCTGAGCAAGGGTCTTCAATGGACGACCTGAACGATGTCTAGCTGGAGGTATACCTGAAACACTATTGTCTAAATAAGTAGTAACATGGTACTGGACCAATTCCCATTGGTCCTCGAGAATCAGTTGAGGTGCTCCTGCTTCAATATTTTCTGCAAGTCGTTGATTAAGTCTCAAAATGTCGACAAGCTTGTGGGTCAAATCGTCCTCACTTCTTTCACCTGTCTCCAGTGTGATAGAAGGTCGAACTGTGACTGGCGGGATTGGAAGCACAGTCAAGACCATCCATTCTGGCCTAGCCACTTTAGGGTTGAGGCCGAAGAGTGTGACATCTTCATCTGAAATCCGTTCCATTCGCTCTCTGATATCGATAGCTGTCAAACGGTCTTTGCCTTCGAAAAAGCTTGTAGGCTTCTCAAACTTGATTTTTTCCTGTGTCTCGCCGCAGTGCGGGCACTTCTTGACGTCTTTGGCCGCTTTCTGCGCGGCGTCAATAACTTTGTTTGTGTCCAAAAGAGTAGCATGTGCGTCAGCGAGCTCTCCGATTTCCCTAGGGTCGATAAGCATTCTTCCACATTTTCGACAAGTACTTCGCAGGAACATGTAGATTTGCTTTGCATACCCGACATGAATTACAGGACGTGCAAGTTCAATGTGGCCGAAGTGTCCTGGACAATCTCCCATCCTGCATCGGCATGTGCGACACCTAAGTCCAGGGTCAATAACTCCCAAACGTTGGTCCATCAGCCCACCCTTGATTGGGTACCCATCTGGGTCGTGTGTGTCTGGTGTGACAATCTTGGCGACGCTCATCTTCCTGACCATTTCAGGACTCATCATTCCGAAATCGATTGATTCTATCATTTTATTCCCCCATCCTCAATTTGGGGTAAATCCCCATCGATTTGAGCTCGTCAAGCAGGAGCTTGAATGCATAGCTCATCGCCACTAATTGAATATCCGTATCCTCACCACAAAGTGGGCAATACTTGATATCTCGATACCTGTCATAAATAGCAGTCATGCCACAAGACATGCAGATTGGAACTTCAGTTTTGTCTGACTCCTCTAAAAGTCTCTCTTTCAGAAGCAAAGCCGCTCCATGCGCGACTAAACAATCTTTCTCCATCTCTCCGACCCTTAATCCACCCTCTCTGGACTTACCTTCAGTCGGCTGACGGGTGAGTACCTGCACAGGTCCTCGCGACCTGGCACGAATCTTGTCTGCAACCATGTGTTTGAGCTTTTGGTAATATGCAACACCGACATAGATGTCCACTCCGAACATCTCTCCGGTATTTCCATTGTACATGACCTCTTTGCCTGAATTCTTAAATCCATATTCAGTCAGAAGTTTTCTCAAATCTTTCTCAGACTCTCCTGAGAATGGTGTTCCATCAACTTCTCTTCCATCAAGACATCCTGCCTTTCCGCCAATCATCTCTAAGAGCTGAGCGACAGTCATACGGCTCGGGATGGCGTGAGGATTGATTATTAAGTCCGGTACAACGCCCGATTCAGTAAACGGCATGTTATGTGAGGGAGTAATCAAACCAAGAATACCTTTCTGACCGTGTCTTGAGGCGAACTTGTTGCCTAATTCCGCGGTTCTCAGGTCCCTTACCTTGACTTTCACTTGCTTATTGCCATTCTCTGTTTCAGTAAGAACAACTAAATCTATGGTTCCCTTCTCACCGTGTTTGATGGATTCTGAGCTCTCTCGACGTTTAGTGACATTGACACCAAACTCTTCCAAACTCTCCAAGAATCTCGGAGGTGAGGTCTTTCCAATGATAACATCATCTGCTGAAACATCACATTCAAGATTGACTAATCCATCTTCGTCCAAGAAACGATAAGCCCGTTCAGTCTTGTAATTGGACACTTCTTCAGTTGGGATTTGGATACTGTCTTCCTGTCCTCCAGGATATCTTATCTCCTCACTGTTGTATGTCCTGTAGAATGTCGACCTTGCGAGCCCGCGGTCTACTGACGAACGGTTGATAACAAGTGCATCCTGCATGTTGTAGCCTTCATAGGATACGATTGCAACAACGAAATTCTGTCCGGCAGGTCTATCAGCTAGTCCGACGACATCTGAGATGAGCGTCTTGACTAATGGTACTTGCGGATAGTGCATGATATGTCTTTGGGTATCTGCACGGTGTCTATAATTGGCAGTGTACAATCCTAACGCTTGTTTAGACATGTTCGAACCCAAGTTATCCCTGGATGCCTGGTTGTGTGCAAGGTATGGGATAAATCCAGTACTTATTCCGAAGATGACTAGCGGGTCAATTTCGACGTGCGAATGCTTTGGTGTAATCTCCTCTTCTGAGAGTGCGATAAGTGCATCTTCCTCTTCTTCTGCATCCAAGTATTCAAGAACGCCCTCATTGACAAGCATGTCCCAAGTCATCTGGTTTGTCTTGAGCTTTTGTCTGTGCTTATCTGTTAATTTTGACTTACCATTGTCTACAACAATGAGCGGTCGCATAACACGTCCTGCATCAGTATTAACCTGGATTTCGTCCAGCTTTTCATAATAAGCAATGCTGGTTTCTCTTGGTAATTTGTCCTGGCGCCTCATCTTTCTGAAAGCTTTACACAAATCTTTCGGCTTTGCAAAGGCACCGACATATTTTCCATTGACATATACGTTCGACATATTTACCACTTCTTCTCCACGCCGAGTTCGGCGAGCACACTTTCGATTTTTGCCGGGTCTGACACCTGAGAAATTTCAGACATCATTGATAAGTTCTTTACAAGACCAATGTTTGACCCTTCAGGAGTCTCATTCGGGCAAATCTTGCCCCAGTGTGTGGCATGCAAATCTCTTGCTTCGAAGTGTGGTTGTGTTCGTGACAATAATGACCTAACACGTCTCAAATGCGATAAGACTGCAAGATAGTTGAGCCTATCCAGATGCTGGGAGACACCTTGTCTTCCACCCACCCAGGCTCCAGTGGCCATGGCGTGACTAATTCTATCAGACAAGAGCGAAGCCCTAATCGCAATACGAATTGAAGTCTTCCTTTCCCTTCTTGCTGCCTTCTCTAAGGAGTAAACAGCATTCGCGACCAATCCTCTGAACGCAACTCTGAACACATCCTCAAGTAAGTCTCCAGCAAGCCTCAAACGCTTGTTCGCATAGTGGTCCTTATCTTCTTGTTCAATGATGCCCATCCTATACTTGATTAGTTTCTCTGCCATTCTTCCAATGAAGAAGGCTTTTGCAACCCTGTCGCCTGATTCCATACCAACGTGCGGTAGCAAGTATCTATCAAGTATGTGTTCTGCTCTCTCGATTCTTGCATCCATCTGTTGGCCGACTGCAACACGCTTTCCAATGAAGTCTAATGCGTCCCGCATGTTCTTCACTTCAGCGCCTTGCTCAAGTGATACGAACAATTCAGAAACAATCTCAGGGTCATCTGAGATTGCAGTAACAATATCTTTGTCAGTCTGTAGACCCAAAGCCTTCATGACGATACTTGCTGGCACGGGTTTAGCGAGCGGGGGAAAGCTCAGGTGCAGTGAAGTATCTGATTTTGCACTAAGGGTGCATGGCCTGCGATACCAATCTCTAGCTGAGAAAAGTTTAGCCATGTCAACGTCTGTAATTTTGTGGTGTTCGACCAAAACACGATTAGACGCGAGGTCTTCAACGAGCACCAAAACTCTCTCTGTTCCATTAACAATGAAATACCCTCCTGGGTCTTTTGGGTCCTCTCCGACCCTCATTAATTCTTCGTTACCAAGGCCTGAAAGATAACAAATCTTAGACTTGAGCATTACAGGAAGTCTACCAATAACAACATTCAATGGTTCTCTTTCCTCTTCGCGCTCGACTGGAGTCATCTCCAAAACGAGCGGAGCAGAATAAGTCCTGTCTCTCAAACGACATTCATGAGGATAAACCCTCCTTGTTGACCCGTCCGCCTCCTTAACGATAGGTTCCTTAACTTTTATTTTTCCGAGTTTTATGTAGAAGTCATCCAATTCAGGTTGGATTTTTCCAACCTCGTCGATGACGCTCTGCAGTCCTGTGTCAATAAAACGATTGTATGATTTCACATGGTGCGCAACCAGCGTTTTATCCCTGAAATAAGATTCTATTACATCTTTGTTTTGGCCGAACATGTTCCCTCCGATTTTCCCCATTTTTCCAATTTTCGATTATTAGTGGGCCCAACGGGATTTGAACCCGCGACCCCCTGGTTAAAAGCCAGGTGCTCTTCCCAGGCTGAGCTATGGGCCCATACCCATCATTCCCACAAGGTAAGTGGCGCCCGGAACGGAATTTGAATCCGTGTCAGAGCCTCGACAGGGCTCTATGCTAGGCCACTACAC
>CAZHTU010000068.1:0-4877 GCA_964535815.1 Candidatus Undinarchaeota archaeon | reverse complement strand
CGGAATTTGAATCCGTGTCAGAGCCTCGACAGGGCTCTATGCTAGGCCACTACACTATCCGGGCAGTACCAATTTCCAATGAATTTCCACTCAAAGAGCGCACAAACGAAAAGGGATGGAGCATCCTGTATAGGGGTGTCTACAAAGTCTGTACCTATATCTAGAATTTGTCTCCGGATCTCGCCAAAGGGCACTCACCTGAATGAAAGGTGTTGGCAGCGTCTTGAAGTTCCCGTTCGCTCTCGCAGAACAGTACAATCCAGATCGCTGGCAAGCTTAGCTTCCGGGTTCGGGATGAGACCGGGCGTTACCTCGCCGCTATGGCCGCCAACTCATATCCTACATGCCCTCCGGTTTATATGGTTTTTGGTTTAGAATTTTAACCAGTCCCTTCTCTCAAGGGCGTATATCCTGGCTATCTAGAGGACTACCGCTTAAATTTCCCCTTCCTAACTTTATAGAACCCGTGCGTCTTGCCTACTCTTACCGACGGCAATGCCTTTTCCCAAGGATACGGTTCGACTTTTTTCTCCCTCACAGGTACTCTCAGTTTCAGCTTAAGGTTTTTTTTGGTGTAGACCTCGACCAGTCCGTGGAAATTATGGTCTTTATTCTTCAGCTGGTCCCCAAAGTACTTCCATCCGAAGCTTTTCCACCCGAGCTCGAACTTGTACCCAATCTTGGTCAGGTCCGTATACGCACGCTCCCGCGCACTCAGCCGACTCTGCACGACCACAACCATGTCAGGCCGGTTCTGGGCCATCGCATCAATGAAGTATTCTTTATCCTTTTTATCCTTAGGAAGCGGCCAGGAGCAAAATACTAATCTATCCTTCTCGTCCATGAGCTGTTCTATCTTACCAAGGGTGAATCTGAGCTTTTTATTCCGTCTCTCATTCCACCAAAAGTCCTCATACTCGAATGCCTCATCTATTGCCTCAGAATCACAGTCGACCCCATGCACCCGCAATCCCTCTCGTGCGAGCAGGTATGCTACTAGGCCTTTTCCGCAACCTGCTTCAAAAACCTTTAGCGGGATGTCACGCTTCCTGGCTACCTGTTCGAACAATTGCGCAATTCTAACAATCTCAAGGTGGCGCGGCACCCAGTAAGCGAGCGTCCAGTTGCCGCCCATCAGAAAACCGCGAGTATAGTCTGCCTGATTAATAGGCAAAAGCCCATCAAAGTTGTCGCGTGTTTCTTCCAATCCAAGTATTCTCTTAATTTGGGAAAAGTCCAAACCGAACATACTCTCCTTATGACAGTCACCAAGTATAAACCTTCCGACCTGCTTAATCAGGAATATATTGCATGCGTCGTTTTAGGCGCTCGTCAACTTCTGAAGCCTTCTTCTTGTAGACTGTTTCAAGGTGAGTTATCCCTTTCTTTGTAATTGACCAAGTCATTTCTCCGGAAGTTGGCTTTGGAATGATGAGGCCTTTCTTCTTAAGGAGCTTCAATGCCTTGGGTATATGCGCTGCTTCAGCAGTACCTTTTCGTATACTCAATTTAGAATATATGGCAGGTTCTGGTGGATGGCTGTTGACTGAACCACCACACGCAAGGTAAACACCGCCTAGGACTTTGTCCAGAAAGACATCTTCAAGTCTCATGTTTTTTAGTATGTGGGAACTTATTTATCAATCTTTCGTAATATTTCGGAATATGTTGTTAAGTTTTACATAGTATTTCGTAAACCGTAAGATTTATATACTCACTTACCTACTTACATACCACGCGAGGAATACATGCAAACAGCACAACTAGAGAAATATGGGCACCTGCCAGGAACGCTTGGGAAAGCAGTTGAGGCACGTGTCGAGATTGGGGACAGGAACATGCAGGAACTATTCAGTTTTATCTCCAAGCACGAAGGGTTGTCAATCTACGCTCTTTCAAAAAAGATAGGGTGGAGCATAGGCAAGACAAATTATCTTCTAGGCAAGCTGGACGAGCTCGATGTCATAAAGAAAGTGCAAAAGATTGAGAACAATCGGTTCCAACTCCTCATCTACCCAAAGTTCTGGCATGACTCGCTCCCTATTGAATCTCTAAAAGAGCTCAAAGAGCTAATGGTCAAGAAAGGCGTTGTCAAAGGTTAGTGGCGCCCGGCGCAAATACAAATCTTTATTACTTGTCCTGCTAATAGGTAAAGCATGGTCGACGAGATAAATCCAAAGAAGTACAGTGCTTTCGTGCTTATTCATCCTTTATTGGATTACATTGGCGCACCAACTAATTCAGCAAAACTTGTGGAAGGTCTCCCAGAAGACTTGCTCAACGACCCTCAGTTCCGTATGATCTGGTGGCGCTCAATGGAAGACGTGAGCATGCTCTTGCCAGACAGGATTGACTTCCTCAAGGCCTTCAAGAGAGTACTTATAGCTGCGTGGGTAAAAACTGCAAAGGATTTTGTAAATCAAGGCAAGCAGGTAATTCTTTTTCTTCCTGAATCCTTAGGCAGGGCTAAACTGCTCAAACGAGATATGCCAAAGGAACTTGTGCGCATGAAGGGCGTGGAAATAGTAAAACACTTAACTCTCAAAGCCCCTGTTGAACTATTCGATAGTAAGATGAGCCAAGACGAGATTGATGAGTATTTCTCCAGAATATCTCGGGAATTGGCGTCTAGTATCTCGGACTCGTCAAATATCCTAATTGGTGGTTTGTTCGAAGAGGAGTGTTATTGGAGTATTGTGCGGGCGCTTATAGAAGAGACTGACGTCAAAAGAGTAACCGTAAGGACCGATTTGACTGACCGTTTGAAATTAGATGTTGCTATGCGCACACAGTCTGCTGAATGGATAGCGACACAAGCTAGAAACCTCGGGGAACTGGATAGGTGGATTTTTTACGAGGACGGAGACACTTTATGTTACATCTCTCCACACTATGAATGGACGCTTGATAAGAAGCGGTATGAACAAGCGGCGAACTGCAGCATATTCTTCCCAGGACATGGAGCAAAAATGATTGCGACACCTTTTGTTGAATTTATACAGCAGCTTAAACAGCCGAGGGGCGATAAGGCGAAACACGTCCCTCTGGAACATGCCCCACGAGAAGTCCTCCAAAAGGAAAGAACCCGCAAGCGCTAAACCAATATATACTACTTGCGCTTTACCATGTCCAATACTACTTATGACAAATAGGAGGTGCGAAACTAAATGAGTGATGTAGTAAACAGGGTTGGAGGTTGCTTCTCAGAGGACTTTCTGAACCTTTTCTCGAGCACGACCCGTGTGGAGGCCAATATCCATCTCGTATGGAGCCTTTTCAGGATGGGCGGCTCGGCACCAGTCGACGTCCTTGTGACACAGTTCCCAGAACTGGCAAAGACCGACGAAATCGACAGACTTGTTAAGATTGGTCTTGTTCGATGGGAAGGCGCAGGAATGAAGGAAGGCAAGCTCAATGTATGGCTCTTGCTGAGCGACGAACTTGAGAACATACTTATTCGAAAAGGAATGAGCCTGAACTTCGAGAACTTCAGGGACCTGATAATCAAGAAATACGGTCCTAAGCTGACACAAGAATACCGTGTCTCAAAGCACATTGCGTCCTTATCGACAGTGCTAGCAGGCATCATGGTCGAGGCAAAGCCGACGAATCCCGCCCTATTAAGCACAGTCCTGAAATTCGCCAAAGCGAACGGCGACCTGAAGGAAGACGGCGCGTTCACCTACTACAAGAACATCCTAGACTACTATCTAGACAGAAGGATGGGCCTTGCAACTGTGAATGGCAACACTGTTAATCTGACAGAAAAAGCGTCCAAGATAATGAAAGACAAGGACGGCGAACTCTGGAAGCTGTACGAAGGGGCCGTAAAAGCAAAGTAATTGTCTTTAGACAGATACGGCTTTTAGCATGAATGCTCTCACATCAGTGGGAGCCATGCGCGGATGGGAATTAACATATTGGTCAAACAGCTCATGCTCTACTTGTCTGCGCCGGTACCAGCCTGAACCAAAGCCTTTTTTATGCCCTCGCAGATTCCCTGAAAACGTTCTTGGGATGTGGTACAGTTCGTGGATGATTACCTTGACACGGTCATCTGCACCCAACTTTTCCCACTTTTTCTCGATAAGTTCAATCACATAATGCGGCTCTATATCAAGCGCAAATTGTATCCTCTTGCTCATCGCGTGACAAAAAGCGAGTGCGCGCGTCCGCGAATCTGAGAAGATGAAATGCACTCGTTTGGCATCAACATGCTTGAAGTGCGGTAATGAATCAATAATATCTGCGACTAGCTCGGTTAGTTCAGGTGGTGCGCGCTTGAAGTTGAGTCTGGCCATCAGGGTACAAAATTCTTAGTGAGTTCTAGAACTAAAGAGATAGGGAACAGGAGTGTGAGTAAGTCTTCCATCACATAAAAATTGCCTATAAGATATCTAACAATAAAGATGGCAAAGACAAAATTCAGGAAGGACGCAGTCCCGCCGATCGGCGTCATCCCGTGTTCGACCAGGTGAATGACCTGCGAGATGATCGAGAAGAGGGCAAAAGCACCCAAGAGGGTCATGGACGGCCTGAAACCGTACACAGACCTGAGTGCGAAGAGTCCGATGATAAGGGTTAAGACTGACGAGCCTACGCAAAAAATATCCCCATGTCCACGTCGATTCAACATCCTACCTCAGCATCCTCGTGAATTCGCGCAGCCACTCTTTCGGCATGAAAAAGGCCGCGAGTGCCAGAATAATCAAAAAGACAATGATGTAGATGCCTGCACCATTCTTTTTGTGCTCGTGTTCATGCGAGTGACTGTGTTCTTCTGCCATAGAATAATAGAGTGCAGGGAACTTTTTAAAGAGTACTATTTCTTGATAAGCAGGTAGCAGGCCAGCTCGAGGAGACCAACAAACAATGCG
>CAZHTU010000067.1:0-5074 GCA_964535815.1 Candidatus Undinarchaeota archaeon | reverse complement strand
ATAGGAATGGTCAGCGAGCGCGACCTAGTCATGCTCCTCTCTGAAAAGGTTACTGGCTTTACAGTCAATGACTATATGACTAAAAAAGTAATCTCTGCCACACACGGCGTGAGCATTGCGGATGCTTCCAAATTCATGCTCAGGAACGGTTTCCGCCGATTGCCTGTGGCGCGCGGACAACTTCTGCACGGCCTAGTAACCTCTGTTGACTTGGTGAAGGCCATTGCGAATAACAAAATATTCGAAGACAAGGTCAAGCTCGAGGACATCATGGTGACTGATGTGGTCACGGTAACTCCTGAAACAGACTTGGGAGACGTTGCTTCCAAAGTGACAAGACATTCGCACGGTGCCTTCCCGGTTGTCGTTGACCAGAGGCTCGTCGGTATGATTACTGAGAAGGATTTGCTTAGAGCAATAAAATGATTGCAAAGGACTTGATGACTGATGCTATCTGCGTCAGTAAAACGGACACACTAGGACATGCACGTCGATTGATGGTCAGATACCACCGTCGCCAATTGCTTGTTATGGAAGAAGACAAGCTCGTCGGCATTTTAACACTTGCAGATATTTTATCCCGCATGCGCTCAGGAAAGAGTCGAAGACCAGTGGACAAACTATCAGTAGAAACGACCATGAATTCTCGTCCACACTTCATGAAGTTGGAGGACAGTGACAAATCCATAGTCAAAACAATGCTCGACAAGGATATCTCAGGCATACCTATCCTAGATGGGGTAGATGTGAAAGGCATGGTAACCAAAGAACCACTGCTCCAACACTTTGCAGAGGAATACAAAGGTAAGTTCAAGGTAAAAGACTTGATGAGTTCTGAGCCGATAACTGTCAATCCAGACCATACTGTTGCACATGTGATGGCGGTTCTCGCCGAAAAGAGCCGCTCGCGCGTTATTGTTGAACGTGCAGGACACCCAATTGGGCTTGTCTCGAACCAGGATATCTTTTTCAGTCCGTTCAAGCAGGAACCTCCTTACGTGGATGAGCTTATGTCAAATGTTCGTTCGGTTTCCCCTGACGACGATGCCGCCATAGTGGCACATGACATGCTCGACCAAAACGAGTTTTGTTTACCTGTGGTAGATAAGGGATTAGTCGGTGTAATAACGCGGACAGATTATCTGAAGGCTTTGAGGTGATATCATGAAAGTGAAGGAAATTATGCGCACAGATGTCGTAACAATCGACAAGAATCAGAGTGTTGAAGATGCTTTTCGCACACTCCATAAAAAGAAAGTCACACGTTTGCCAGTAGTGTCAGACAAAAAACTAGTCGGAGTCGTGACATTGAAGGACCTTTTGAGAGTACTAGGTTCGTCCAAGAACACTAGAAGTCCAGCGCACATCCACATAAACAATGCCATGTCCTCAGAACTCTATGTCCTCAACCAGGACCAGGACATTTTAAATGCAGTAAACCTGATGCTCGACAATAATATCTCAGGCTTGCCTGTCCTAAATGGAGACAAACTAGTCGGCCTTCTTACAGAAACTGATTTGCTCCATAAGTGTGCAGACTCAAAGACCACTATTTCTGAAGTGATGACTTCAAATCCAGTATCTATCTCCCCGACACAGCGACTTATCCATGCACGGAAACTCATTCTGGAAAACGGCCTTTCTAGAATCCCTGTGGTGGATTCAGGAAAACTCCTGGGAATGGTCAATGAATCAATTGTGGCTGAGGCAATGGATGCATTTAGGAAAGTGGTTCCAGGCAAATACCAACACGCCCGACTAAATAGGTTATTGGTTGAAGATGTGATGAGTCAGGATTTAACTGCCTTATCTGCGGATACAACAGTCGGAGAGGCGGCAAAGCTTTTCCTCGAGAGAAAACTTTCAGGAGTCCCTATCTTGGAAAAAGAAACACTAGTCGGAATAGTGACAAAGTCCGATTTAATCAAAGTATTGAAGACATAAAGGTTAAATACTACCTCTGGAGAACTTATGACTGGAACAGATGACATAGTCACAGACTATGAAGACGGCGCATGTGTGCGCATCAAGGTCATCATTTCATCAACATCAAGGAATCATCCTATCATAATCGATCATACTCATCATGTCCTTCGAGTGAGGACAGATAAGCCGAGAGAAAAAGGCAAGGCCAATCGTGCTGTCCTATCTCTCCTAAACGATTTCTTTGGTGCTGAGACACGACTCTTGAGTGGATTGACATCCACCCAGAAGCGAATATATGTCGCTCTTAAGAAGAGCGAGGTCATCGAGAAACTCGATGATTTTACAGGCGTTCACGAACGCTGTTAAGGGATTGAATCCCACAAAGGAGGAATTAACATGGCAAAAATTGCTATGACAACGACAAAGTACACTATACAAGTAAAGCTTAATGCCGACGGCGTCGTCGAGAAATCGGACGTGGTTGGTGCGATATTCGGCCAGACTGAAGGGCTATTAGGAGACGACCTTGAACTAAGAGAACTCCAGCGCACTGGAAGAATTGGGCGAATTGAAGTGAAAATACAGACAAAATCCGGCAAGTCCAGTGGCACTATTGAAGTCCCGACTTCCCTCTCTAAAGAGGAAACTGCACTCATTGCCGCCAGTGTCGAGACAATCAACCGTGTCGGTCCATGTGAGGCCGAGATGAAGGTTGAAAAAGTCATAGATGTACGCGAGTCAAAGCGCAAACAAGTTATGGACAAGGCTAAACTAATCTTAAAAGACATGATTGATTCCGGACTTCCAGACTCTATGGAGATTTCGGAAAGTGTCAAGACAGGGGTCAGGGAGAAGACGATTAAGAAGTATGGTCCTGACAAACTAGCTGCAGGACCTGACATCGACAAGTCTGACGAAGTAATAATCGTTGAAGGCCGCGCAGATGTAGTTAATCTCCTGCGTGCAGGCATAAAAAACGCGATTGCAATAGGCGGAACAGGAGTTCCAAAAACAATCAAGGACCTGAGCAAGAAAAAGACATGCGTTGCTTTCCTAGACGGAGACCGCGGCGGGGACTTGATTCTCAAAGAGCTTGAACAGACTTCCAAGATAAAGTCCGTTGCCCGTGCTCCCGAAGGAAAAGAAGTCGAAGAACTCACGCAGAAAGAAATCCTTCAAGCACTAAGAGGTACTATTTCCTTGGCAGATGCAACAGCTTCAAAAACAACCAGACCACGTTCAGTCTCAACCACGCCCACGCGTGCCAGAGGCTCTACAAGCTCCCGCTCGACTGCTCCGCGCAGCCGAAGCTCGGCAGATTCGAGAACTCGAAGTTCATCCAGAGGTCCCTCAAGATCTTCAGACCGTTCTGGCCGCTCAGACAGACGAGGCAGTTTCAGGTCAGGCCCTAGAACAGGGGGAAGATCAGGTGGACGTTCTTTTGACCGTGGCAGGGGAAGGTCATATGACCGACCAAGCCCAGTGAACATTGATGCGAAATCTAAGGCCAAATATAAGACAACTCTTGACAAGCTCGCAGGTTCAGATGATGCTGAACTCATGAACAAGCTCTCAAGCGTCGGCCGCATCCCAAGCCGTGATTTACCCTCGGTTTTGAAGAATATGGGAAGCGCTAAAGTCGATGCAATCGTAATTGACGGAGAGATTAGTCAAAGCGCAGTGGATGCAGCATCTGATAAAGGCGTCACTCTGGTAATAGGCACGCACAGGGCCTTCAAGAAAAGACCATCTGGTGTTGATATAATCACCCAGCGCGACTTGTAGAGTCAGCACCTAAAGAAGTTCCATGTCAGAAGCCAGCGCCAGCGCTGCATCCATGTCATTTATTTCGACATCGCCAAGCGCACCAAAAAGGCTTGGCTCAGCCTGCTTGCCGACAGTAACAAGCTTTCCACCCTTGTACCTGACTTCGACAGTATAACCAGCATCGCTTAGGCCTTTAGCTATGTCCTTGAAAAGCCCATGGTGCTTCATCAGTTTGTCAATCATTTTAGGTGCTTGAGTATTTTTCCGACCGCATCAGCATTGTCGATGTCAACATTCAAGGTTTTCTCTTCCATATGGGCAGAAGCCACGACCTTCCCTTCGACCTTGACTTCGACGCTCGCACCGAGCTCTTCAACACTTTTGATAAGTGCATTAAGTTTGTCTTTCATTTCCCCAACATTTAAAACAACTTATACCCATATAAATGTTCTGACTCCCGCGCGGGGATGTCCGAGTTTGGCCAAAGGAGCTAGGTTCAGAGCCTAGTACCGTAGGGTTGCGTGGGTTCGAATCCCTCTCCCCGCACATCTTTCTTTGCACCCTTTAGAAAAGCGTGCACGGAAAATATAAAGAAAAAGCTGTACCAAAGAAACGACATGGAGGACTAAAAATGGAAGAAGAATGTTGTCAAAAATTTAATCCGAAACCATGGGATGAAAAAACCCATATCTGGAAGAATAAACTGTTTATCAAGGAAACAATGCCACAATTCCTCCATATGCCCCTTCCCTGGCTGATTGGAAAAATGATTACCAGAATGTGGAAAAAGGCAGAAGACGCCAAAGCAGCTCCTGACCTGAAAGACTTTCTTTGGCTTGCGTATGACCCCTCTCCTTGGAAATCTGAGAACTATATATATGTTACAAAAGAAGTTCCAAACGCATTAAATGTCAAGCTTTCTGGAACCTTCATCAGCAAAGTCTTTGATGGCCCCTACAATCAGGTCCCAGTATGGCTCAAAGAAATGGACGCATATCTGGCAGAAAAAGGAAAAAAAGCCAAGAAATATTATTTCTATTACACAACCTGCCCGAAATGCGCAAAGAAATACGGGCATAATTATGTGGTGGCTTTTGCAGAAATATAGACACAGTCAAAATGATTAAGGACCAAATCTGTCTGGAATGAATCGATGCCTGAAGAACTGAAAATAAGGATTCATAATTACAAAGAAGTCGAAGCTAAACTGACTAGTCTTGGCGCACGATTCATCAAAGAATTAACTGTCAAAGACACCTATTTCAGTCAACCAACAGGCGAAGTTCTTAAAATAACAGAGGATGACGAAGATAACTTTTTGGTTAACTTGAAGTCAGAGAATGGCAAATTCAGAATCATACGTTACGATTCAATTTCAGAA
>CAZHTU010000066.1:0-5150 GCA_964535815.1 Candidatus Undinarchaeota archaeon | reverse complement strand
GACTACTTAAATCTTACCTTCTGTATTTGAGCACTGGACATCTATCCATGCAGGCCATACAATGGGTGCACTTAGAGCTAATAGTAAGACCGCTTGTAAGGTCGATTGCATTGACTGGACAAACAGAAATACAAATCCCGCAGTGAGCGCAGGACATGGCCTTGATTGTGGCGCGGAAGAGGAGTTCAGGAAGCGACTCGACCTTTTCCCCGACTATCCGAAAATGTCCAGTTGGATAAACATTAATCTCTGCATCAGGTGTGTGAATCTTAAGCATATTGAGTTTTTTTGAATACTTGGGCGTTCCCAAAAGATTAGCAGTCTTTTGGAGTTTCTTGAGGTCTATTGAACCAAGCGTGCCTTCTATTGAGTAACCTCCAGCCTTGCACGGGGAAACTCCTTTCTCTATTATGAGCGTGAGAGCACCTGAAACTTTCTTGGCCTTTGTATTGATTCCAAGCCTGTCTGCGAGTTCAAATTGGGCATTCGTTAGGGTTTTCCACCTCCAGAAACCGTGCTTAATGTAATTGACACTATAGTATTTCCTGCCCCAGTTCTTTAATTGGGTTAATAGTCGCTTATGGAGTGCGGGGTGGACTTCCTTAAGGAGCTTGAACTCTGCAAGGCTTGATGCCGGACATGGGTAGCAGCCTATTCGTTCGTAGCCTTTCTTGTAGAGCGGGTTGAATGGTTTTTTCTTTGAGAGAATATAGAGCCAGACTGCGAGTGCATTCCAGTCCTTGATAGGATAACATGCATACTGATTTGGCACCCAGGGATTCTTGCCTTCAAATCCCCTGCGGGCGCGGAGCTCGCTTTCATACCTGCGTTCACCGCCAAATGTCAAACATCCGCCAGGAAAGTGTTTATTGATTAGTCTTGTCGCTGGACCCAGTTTGCACACCTTGCAACAATGGCGATAGTCGCGTCCTGGTGGGCCAAATGTTTTGATGGCGTCCCAGAACGAATCTCCTGCAGACTCGATGATTATTGGATGCGTTTTAGCTAATTTCTTAATGTACGCCCGGGTCTCAGGAAATTCTATCCCAGTGTCGACAAAAAATGTTTTGAAGTCTTTGAAAGCCTCTGATGCAAGAAGGAAGGTGACAAGAGAGTCCTTTCCTCCAGAGAATGAAACAGTGCGCGGCAAATCATGCTTCTTTGAGACCGAGCGCATCAGATTAATCGCGTTCTTTTCCTTTTTAGCAAGGGCTTTTGTATTGGCTTTGACTGCCTTTTTGAGTTCAGATTTAGGCTTGGGCCAGTTAATCTCCTTGATGATATGTTTCGTTCGGACGGCCGGACCGTAGTTTGCCTTGACCATTTCTTTGCCATTCATCTTGGCTATTCCTGTGGCGATTGCCTTTGTGCCGAGGACGAATACATATTCACCCTTTTGAATTGAGGGGTCAGCGTCCTTGACGCCTGGCGCAAGCACGGTTTTACCTTGAAGGATAAATGGTTCAGCATCCTCAAAGAGCTGGACGCACTTTTTCTTGACCTTAATGTAGCGGGCCATCTCCGGCCGAGGGAGGAGTTTGAACTTGAGGTCGGCCGGGTCGAAACTGAGGATGCCGACACAGTGACCGTCAATATAGATCTCATCATTTCTGTCCAGACCACTGATTCGGTTCAAGTAGATTTGAGAATCTATTTTTGTCAAGCCAAATTCCTTGGCAAGCTTTAAGATGCGTTCTACATCGCCTTCCCATGCCACCCGGAGGTCGCCAGGCGGAGTTAATTGGATTTTTCGTCCTTGCGAGCCGCACAAGTCGCACGACTCCAATAGAGGAAGGTTGCACTTGTCACACCAATTAATCGTGCTCTTGCCTAGGTACGGGGCTTTCATGGTCAGGAGTTGGTTGAAGAGACTAAATTAGTTTTGGTAAAGTATTTATAAGCCCGGCGAGAACTAATGTTGATAAAAATGAGTTTTCAACCTCCCAGAGGCATGAGTGATATCGGTCCTGAAGAGATGGCCATACGCCAGTGGATGTATGGCAAGATACAGGGTGTCTTTTCGAAGTATGGGTATGCTATGGTCGAACCTACGTTCATCGAGAGTTTTGATGTTTTGGCTGCAAAGTCAGGTGAGGACGTCAAAGAGGAGATATACTACTTTAAGGACAAGGGCGGTAGGAAGCTTGGATTAAGGTTTGATATTACTGTTGGACTGGCAAGGATGGTTGCAACCAATCAGTGGCCAAAACCGATTCGCTTGTCTGCATTGTCATCCATGTGGAGGTATGACCGACCCGGATACGGACGAGAGAGGTGGTTCTACCAGTGGGATGTTGAGGTTTTTGGATGTAAAGGTTCTGAAGCTGACGCAGAAGTTATCGCGCTTTCTATTGATGTATTGGAATCTATGGGACTCAAGGATTTTGTTGTCAAGATTGGGAATCGTCGGATTGCTGAGTCGCTCATCCGGTCAGCTGGAGTTAGGAACCAGAAAAATGTCGAAGGGGCGTTGAGGACCGTTGACAAGATTGCTAAATTGTCAGAGACAGAATTGTTCAAGGAATTTGGGAAATATAAAATTAATAAGGCCGTAGCCAAGGAAATTTTGGAGAATGTTAAAGGTGGACTAAAAGGCCTGAAGGCGAAGGACGAGAGTATGGTTGAAGGCATTAAGGAAACGAAAGAAGTTATGAAGTACCTCAAAGCCATGGGCAAGGGGAAAAGGTGCGAAGTTGATTTGTCAGTTGTTAGGGGATTAGGATATTATACTGGATTGGTTTGGGAGGCCATGGAGACTAAAGGTTCGGGGGTTGGTTCACTCTTTGCGGGAGGAAGGTATGACTCACTTGTCGGATTGTATGGAGATGATTTACCCGCGACTGGATGTGCTGGAGGTATCGAGAGAACAATTATTGCACTCAAAGACCAGGACGCAGTTCCAAAAGAAGTAAGTGCAAAACCAGAGGTATTGGTCATTCCTGTTGGAGATACAAAAGCTAAGGTGATGGAAGTCGCTGAGGCTTTGAGAAAAGCAGGAAAGAAGACTGTGACTGATGTTATCGGACGGGGATTGAGCAAGAATTTGCAGTATGCAAACAAGATTGGAATTCCGAATGTTGTTATTGTTGGCGAACGGGATTTGGCAAAAGGAAAAGTCACGCTCAGAAATATGGAGTCTGGGAAAGAAAAACAGGTTGCGGTTTCGGGTATTGGAAAGGCCGTGAAATGATCAAGGCAATACTCTTTGATGTCGATGGGACGTTATTGGATTCTAAAGACTACCTTTTTGAGATATTCAATTTAGCCCTCAAAGATGTTGGCGAGGGGGAGATTGAGAAGGACGAGTTCTTTGCGCTTGTCAAACTGAATTTTGATAATACTATTAAACACTACTCCTGCGATGTTCTGCAAAAGCCTGAGAAGTACACGATGTTTACTGCCGCCTTTATCAAGCAGTATGTTAGACTGATTGAGGAAAAGATTGAACTTTTGCCAGGGACAAAAGAAACATTGGAGAAATTAAAAGAGGACGGTATAAAGATAGGGATTTTAACTAATCAATATAGGGTCATGTTGGATATGTTTTTGAACAAATTCTCACTCATGCCTGACGCATGTGTTTCTAGGGAGGATGTGGAGAATCGTAAGCCTCATGGAGACGGAATTGTAAAATTATGTGAGATGCTTGGTGTTTCTGTCGGCGAGGCTATGGTTGTGGGTGACTGGACTGGAGATGTGCTCGCAGCTAAGGATGCAGGGGCGTTTGCTGTGGCTGTCCTGAGCGGGGTTTCGGGCAGGGAAGATCTCGAATTAGCCGGAGCTGATGAAGTATTGAAAGATATTAATGAGATTCCCGGATTACTTACTAGGTTGTAGTATTCCTGCGGCCTCAAGTGTGTGAACAGTTTCTCGCAATTTCCGAGATTTAGGCATCAATTCCTTCATCTTGGAGGCTATCCACTTCCAATCTTTCAGGATTATTCCCTTTGGCTCGCATGAAGCATCTATTTTGCCAGCAGTAACAATCCAGTACTCGTCCTTTGGTCCGAACTTTATGTGTTTCTTAAGGTCGTCCTTGAAAACCTGATGGCTCTCCACTTCTTCTGAAACTAAAAGTTCGACAGGTTCGCAGGTGACAAAAACCTGTTTGAAAACTGTGTGCTGGTCTGCACTTGTCCCGACTAGGTCAATTGAGTTCACAAGTGAGTAGGGAATTTTGACATTCTTCTTCAAAGTGAAGCTGGCAAGCTCTGCATCCAGGATTGAGTGCACGAGCATTACAAGCGCGTCTTTTGTAAGTCGCATATCAAAGGTAAAGAGGAGGATGTATATAAATTGTGTTGACATTAAGATGAGCATGAAAATCGTTCCAGATACTAGTGCGATTATCGATGGTCAGGTGTGCAAGGTTGTCAAGGATTTTAAGAAGCCAACTATTATTATCCCTGAAATTGTGCTGAGCGAGCTCGAGGGACAAGCAAATCGCGGGAAGGATACTGGGTTCGAAGGGCTCGAGGAGATTAAGCGTCTTAGAGTGCTTGAGAAGAAAGGAAAGGTAAAGATTAAGTACGTTGGTGCAGGCCCGAAACCAGAAGAGATTAGACTTGCCAAGTCTGGTTTTTTGGACGGATTGATTAGAGAAGTTGCAAAGGAAGAAAATGCCGTTTTATTGACTGAAGATATGGTTCAAGCCCTTGCTGCCGAGGCCAAAGGTATCTCCTGCAAGTACATCAAGCCTTCGCTTGCCGGGCGTCCAAAGATTGAGTCTTTTTTCTCTGAGGACACGCTCAGTGTGCATCTTAAGTCAGGAACCATACCAAAAGCCAAACGAGGGCGTCCAGGTCAAGTAGAGCTCGTTGCCATAGGTGAGAATGAGATTAAAGAAGAAGAGCTTGAGAAAATTATCAAGGACGTGATATCTCATGCACGCGAGGACAGCGATGGTTCTATTGAGATTGGAATGAGGGGAGCCATGGTCGTGCAGATTGGAAGTATGCGGATTGCCATCACACGACCGCCATTCAGTGATGCGGTTGAGGTTACTGGAGTGAGGCCTATTGTCAAGCTTTCTTTAGACGATTATGCAATGAATGAGAAGTTGAAAAAGAGGCTAGAAAATCGAGCTGAAGGAGTTCTCATTTCTGGACCTCCAGGGGCCGGAAAAAGTTCGCTTGCTCAAGCACTTGCAG
>CAZHTU010000065.1:0-5180 GCA_964535815.1 Candidatus Undinarchaeota archaeon | reverse complement strand
TCATCCCTGGGGCTTTTGCAGAGATGGATGAGAAACAGTTCGAGAAGGCTCCAAAAATATCACGGCTTCGAATTGCGGCAGCAGGGTCGTTTGCCAACATACTCACTGCTTTACTTGCGCTCATGCTGATTGTGAGCATGCTCGGAGGTGCAGATGCACGCGGAGTCGTCCTGACCGAAGTTCTCCAGGATACTCCTGCAGAAGAGGCATTCACGCGTACAACCGTTATTACTGCAGTGGATGGAACTGAAGTAGACAGTCTTGAAGACCTCTATTTAATCATCAATGCAACTGTCCCCAATCAACTACTGACTTTTGACACAGTCAAGTATGAGGACGGCGTTCTCACAGAAGAGCAGATTGAGCTTACTACAACCCAACACCCAAACGGAACTAGTGGTTTTGTAGGCATACCTGCCAATTCAGTTGTCAAGCTTGACCCACGTATGATTTACTTCACTCTCCCACTTCAGCCTATTGCAATCATTAAACTAGTATCACCAGAGTTCTGGGAAGTTGAACAATGGACTCTGCTCTTTGCACTTAAGTGGATAGCATTCCTTAACTTCGCAATTGGTCTGGTTAACCTGCTCCCATTCTTCTCTCTTGACGGAGGGGTTATGCTCAGGGATTTTGTGAGCTATGTCTCACCAAAAAAGGCAGAAAAAGTAGTGAGATGGGTCGGAAAATTCATTATTTTACTCCTATTGGCCAACCTTGTTCCCTATTTCCGCTGATTTTGGCCTGATTTGTCGTAAAGTATATATGCGAGCGCGCCCAGAATTTAGACGGGATGATAAAGCGCTCTGTTTTGGCTGACTTAAATAATATGCTCGATGAGCAGAGCATTCAGATTCTAAAAATTCTTGGCCGTGTCACTGAGATGACTGACCAGAAGATGGCTGAGAAGCTTAAAATACGACCAAATACTGTTCGAAGGATACTCAACGAGCTCCACACCAAAGGAATTTTAACATACAGAAAAGAGCGCGAGAAATCCGGCTGGTATAATTACATCTGGCGAATGAACCATGACCGCGTGCCTGCATTTATAGACGAAGAGAAAGGTAGGCACCATTCCGGACTTCAAAACCGGCTAAGGTTCGAAGAGGACCACCATTTCTTCCAGTGCACAGACCAGTGCGCACGGTTAGAATACTCGCGCGCTCTCGAAGCATCCTTCAAGTGCCCGTTCTGCGGTAATGCACTCCAACACTATGACAATGCCAAGGACATCCGTACACTGCGCAGAGAAATAAAGAACGTCCGATTTGAATAGGCAAAAACGCCAAAAAGGACCCTAACTTAACCCACAGCATGGACTTTGTTGAACTCAAGCACATCCAAGAGCAGGAAAAAATGGCTGCCAATGGAAAAACCGTACTTCATGTTGGATGTGGTAAAGGTGATTTCACCAGCTATTTAAGTGTTACTGCTTCACAAGTCTACGCAATAGACCTTCCCCAATTCAAATCAAAACTCGAAAAGCTCGAAGAAACGCACAACAATGTCCATGTCACTATTGGAAGCCCGCTTGACATTTCAGCAGTCAAGGTGTGTAGAGGTGACCCCATAGACTTATTGGTCCACACCATTCCCACTGCATTCTTCAACTCAGTGAAGATGCTCGAGAAGGAACTCGACGTTGTAAAGGTCGGTGGAAAAGTTCTGATGGAAATTGAACTCGACGGCCAACGTGTCGAGGATGTGGAAACTTCCGCAACTGCTTTCCTTGAATCGATTGGTTTGTCTGACCTTAAATTCTTTAAAGGTGATAATGTACTATACGCTCTGGGCGTCAACAAGTTCAGGAAGAAAACTCTCGACGTTGTCGTGCTCAGTTGAGCCGATAGTAAACGTTTTTATCCTCCTCTTCTATTACAAAAGGTAGGTGATGCAAGTATGAAAAAACTGCTAAAAGAATTGAGCGAATCCTACGCCATCTCAGGCGCAGAGAACGCTGTTGCGAAGATAGTCACACGGGAACTGAAGAAGTGCTGCACCTCTGTGCGCACAGATGACCTTGGAAATGTCATAGCGACAAAGAAGGGCAAAGGCCCGAAAATAATGCTCGCTGCTCACATGGATGAGATTGGCATGATGGTCAAACATATCGATAAAGACGGCTACCTCAAGTTCGCAAAGGTCGGAGGAATAGATGACCGCACTCTATTTGGACGCAGGGTACTCATCCACAACAAGAAAAAAATCTACGGTGTCATCGCAGGCCGCCCATACCACTTCATCCGAGCGGAAGAAGAGAAGGCTATGAAGGTACCAAAACACACTGATTTATTCATTGATATTGGGGCTAAGGACAAAGCTGCCGCAGAAAAGCTCGTAGCAATAGGGGATTGCATCACCTTTGATATCCCATTTGTCGAGCTCACCGGTACCAAGGTAACAGGAAAATCCCTCGACAACCGCGCAGGTGTTGCGGTCATGATTCGAGCCATGCAGTTGACAAAGACAAAGCATGAAATTATTGCTGTTGGTACTGTCCAAGAAGAGGTTGGTCTCAAAGGCGCCCGCACGTCTGCATTTGAAATCGACCCAGACCTTGCTCTTTCTGTTGACACAGGATTCGCAGGTGACAATCCCGGAGTTAAAGAGGAAGAGGTTTCAGCCAAACTCGGTGGCGGACCTGCAATCGTACTTCTTGACGGCGCAGGACGCGGACTAATTGCCGATGAAAGAATTTCCAACTGGCTAGAGTCTTCTGCGAAGAAGGCTAAGATACCCTTCCAACCAGAAGTGTCTGAGGCTGGCACGACAGATGCGACTATAATCCAACTCAATCGCTCTGGAGTCCGTACTGGTTCAATCGGCTTGCCTGGAAGATATCTCCACTCACCTGTGGAGGTTTTTGACATGAAGGACCTCGAGCTTGCCGCAAAACTCTTGGCAAAAGCACTCGAAAACCCTCCGAAATAGATGGCCGAAATCAAAGACCGTGAAGCAGGCTCTCAATTGTTAGGCAATCTGCCGAAAGGCTGCAAACTCTGCACCCGCGGCTCGAAGATGGTCCTTTTTGTCACTGGCAAATGCAACTACAAATGTTTCTATTGCCCCATCTCCGAAAAAAGACGAGGCGGAGGCACATGGGCCAACGAACGCCCGATAAAAAAGGATGAGGAAATTCTTGACGAAGCCAAGCGAATGAAGGCAGAAGGTGCCTCCTTAACAGGAGGCGAACCACTCCTCGAAATTGACAAGTGCGTTCACTATATTTCTCTTTTGAAAAAAACTTTCGGACCCCACTTCCATATTCACCTCTATACATATGGAAAACTTGCTACATCTTCGAACCTCAAAAAACTCCACGATGCGGGTCTCGACGAAATCCGCTTCCACTCAAATTTCGACAATCTGGAAAAGGCCCTGAAGTACGACTGGGATGTGGGTGCTGAAGTCCCTACCCTCCCTGGCCAAGAAAAGCAACTCAAAGCCTTAATAGACCGCCTCTCTGGAAAAGCATACATCAACTTGAATGAGCTGGAGTTCTCAGGTACCAATACTGATGAACTCTTCAAGCAAGGGTTTGAAGCAAAGGACGAATGGTCCTATGGTGTTAAGGGCAGTGAAGAACTCGCCCTCAAACTCTTAGACTACGCCAAATCCAAAAACATTAGCGTCCACTATTGTTCGTCGCGCTTTAAGGACTCCATCCAATACCGCGCCCGCCTTAAGCGCACAGCACAAAATATCAAAAAAATCTACGAAAAAGTCACGACCGACGGCCTTCTCCTAAAGGGAGTAATCAAAGGCAAGAATCTTGCCGACCTAAAACAGAAACTAATTAAAGACCTTTCAATCTCACCCGACTACATCTCACTCGACAAAACCAAAAAACGTCTTGAGACATCAGTTTCAATTGCAGAACGTGCGGCCAAGAAAGGTTTCGAAGCTGCAATCATCCACGAATTCCCCACTTCTGACCGCTATGAGTCTGAGTACTACCCTTTAGAAAATAGTAAATAGTGTGCGGACCATGAATCTATTATGTTCGTTAAGACTAAGGGAATCGTGATACTCTCGCATGGCCATGCAGACCATGTGAGCTGTTTAGGTGATTTCTTTAATGAGGTTAAGTCTGAAAAATCGCTTCACTTGCTCAAAGAGTTTAATCCACAGGACCCTATCCTTTTTACTGACAAAGATGGCGTTTGGCAGTACGAGTTTCCAGGGCTGAGCGTCTATATAGATCCAGGAGGACTCAGGGAAGAAGATGAGTACATTCTAAAGCTGGCACGCCGTGCACGAATATTCAATACTATCGCTACCCCAGAGACACTTATAATGATGGATGCGTTGAAACGGGAGGTCCCCAATCCGCAGATACTTCTTGCCGTCAATCCTGAACTAACACAAGAGATTCCACTCAGGCTAGAGTTGTTGGATGCTAAAACAACTGCAAAGATTAGGTTCTACACGTCAAAACATACAATTGGTTCAATGTTCTCAGTGATTGACTACCCCGAAGTTTCCTGTAACATCAAAAAACGAGCCCTCACTTTTAGTGGTGTGAAGGTAGCGCACCTTCTTGATGGGTCACCTGCAGATTATCGGGATATAACTCACCCTAAGAATGGCAATTCAAAAAAGCTCAGGGCAGACATTCTCAGCTCTCAGTATGTGACACTAGATGCTGCACACATACTCCGCCCTTATTACAGAAAAAACCGGCGCAAATATGGTGAGATCTTTAGACGTTTCCAGAACGGAATACCCAGAACGAAGACAAAAAACCCAAAGCTTTTGGTCTATTCTTACATAAGTGCAATTGATACAATCAAGTATATCAGCGCCGTTGTATGGCCACTTTCAGAAAAGCAACTCAGATCAATAAAGATCTATGTGGCAGGTGGCCCACACGTCTCCAAGCGAGGCCACCTCCCTGAGCCACCAACCTCTCAGGACCTTGTTAAGCACTATATCTCCTTTCTGTCCGAGAAGTTGAATATCCCTCCTGACTGCCTGGTGGCTTTACCCTCACTTACACCAAGTGCACGTATCAAGGTTGATATGCAAACAGGGAAACCCCTATCTGTGGAAGAGCTCGAAAATCGGGAACCAGAGATAAAGTTACTTAAACGCCGCGTAGCAGAGCTCGAGACAAAGCTAAGTGAAGCTATAGTCCCCGGTGCGCGAAAGAGGATAAAGGGGCTATTGGAAAAGCA
>CAZHTU010000064.1:0-5226 GCA_964535815.1 Candidatus Undinarchaeota archaeon | reverse complement strand
GAAGCTGTTTTTGGCTTTCCTATTTACACTAGGTGCTTGGTTGCTTGATGGATTCACCTATATGCTTGCGTTTCAGGCATTGGGTATAGGCTTGGAGTACACTTTTATTCTGACTGCACTAGGGTTCATCACTATTTGCGGACTGATGAGCTTCCTTCCAGGTGGGATTGGCTCGTCTGAGGCTGTTTTGTTGTTCGCACTGATGTTTTTGGGGATTGACAAGAGTCAAGCGACCGCAGGGATTTTAGTGGCAAGAGGCGTGACACTAGCTTACATACTTTTCTTAGGTATGGTGTTCATGTTACTCATGAACACGATTTATCCCGAAAAGAAGTAGGGCGTAGACTGCTCCAAGAAGCAGTGAGGCTGAAACTAGTGTTATTCGCAGACCTAGGGCGTTCGTGTACAGGACTACTGTTGCCAGTAGAACGAAGCCAAATGCAAGCGATTGAGTAAAGCGCTCCTCAAAAGCCATCTTTTTCGGGTAGAGAAGATAATTGAGCAGGTAGCCTGGGATTAGAATTGTCAGGTAGGTTGCTGTCAGTAAGAGGAGCGGTGTTAGGACTGGTTGGGATTTGTAGAGTGTGAAAGCGAGGGATAGGGCCGCCAGCGTGGCGAAGAGTTTGCCATAGTTCTTGAGTTCATCAATCATGGACATGGTCCTTCCTCCTTCTTGATTACTGCGACCTTGCCATTGTCATAAGCGACACTAAAACTTCGGTCTGTGAGGTATTGGATGAGGGCGCGGTCGTACTGTTCGAGGCCGTCGCCACTCAAGTTGTAGTTCAGGAGCAAATAGTCCATATCGCAGACGCTGTATGTCCCTGTAGGGAATGTATCATTGACATAATAGTCCACTTGGAGAAAGCCACTCCAGTAGGGCATCTCGAACATATTGCCTTCGAAATATCCAGTGTATTCGAAGCCGATTTTACCTTCCTGAAGATATTCTATCGCTCCAACCGCTTCGAAGTTTATCCTTTTGGTGTACAATGATTTTCCTTGATAATAGTGGTTGAAGTGCATCACCCGCGAGTCTTCAGGTGTGTTGTCGCGAATCCAATAGATTGCGTCTGCTTCTTCAGGCGCCATTATTGAGCCTCCGAGGCCGGAGAGTGGGACAGTGAAGACTGCGAGTATCAAAAGAGCAAGGGAGATGAGCGGAATTAAGGGAAGCTTTACCCATTTCCTGAGGACTGATGCAAGCTCGGCAAAGACAAGCGCAATGAACACCGGCATGACAAACGGCCAGATAAATCTAAGACGATGGGCCCAGATGTAAACACCTATCCAGTTGGAATAGGTGTAAAGGAAAAGATAGAGAACAAATGCAGTCAGATAGTTTCGATACTTTTTGAGAGCAAGAGCCAAAAGCCCACCGAGGCCGAATAGGCCGAGATAGACCTGAGGGATATTTTCATGGGAGAGAACATAAAACATTCCGTGTGGTGCCTCCTGAACTTGGAACCATTTGATCGAAGCTTCGCCTGAGAGTTCGCCTGTTGGGGTTAGGATGCGGGCAAAGTAAAGATTAGGGAAATAGATTAACACTACAAGCAGGGCAGCAAGGACGGCGTAGAGTCCGAGCTTAACAAGCTTAGGGTCGCGGTCTTTGGCAAATCGATAAAGGCCGTAGACTCCCAAGAACGGAACGAGCATCTGTACTTCAGGAGTGTGGAACAAGAACATTCCGCCAATCATCAGACCAAATGCAATTGCATCTCTGGGTTTTTTATTGTCTAAGAAGCGTTTGAAGAAGAGTGCGGCTAGTGGGACAAACAATACTCCAGCATACATATGGAAGAAGCCAACGAGGGTTGGGTAGTGGAAAAGGCTCGGGATACCCTTCTCAGTTA
The DNA here is from genome assembly GCA_964535815.1 of Candidatus Undinarchaeota archaeon. Lineage (GTDB taxonomy): Archaea > Undinarchaeota > CAZHTU01 > CAZHTU01 > CAZHTU01 > CAZHTU01. The sequence goes on along the minus strand of CAZHTU010000064.1, from coordinate 3,370 downwards.
GTAATGGGATAGATGCAAGAACTGCATATACGAGGCCTGCTTCCTTAGAGTAATGTTCTTTTATCAGTAGATAAAAACCTAGTACGATACCCAGGTAGATGAGCGTCGCGACAAAAATTATCGTGTTGAATGTTTCTATGCCTGTGAATATCGAGAGCAAGGCTGTGGAGATAGGCATACCTGGTGGTTGACTTTCTATCATATCTAGGACTCCCCCTGCTAAGTAGGCGGCGCGCGGGCTGTATTTTCCCGTGGTCTTGAAACTTTCAGCCCAGGAAACATGGAAGTTCGCATCCGAAGCTTTGGTTGCGGTTGGTATTTCTGTGGCGAACTGATGGTCCATGGGCGGGAAGAAACGTGAATAGAATACGAAGAGAAGTGCAAGGAATAGGATAAGATTGAACAACTGCCGATGGGAGACTTTCATATCCTTGACAAACTCTTTAACATTTATATCGCCATCGGCACATTTAAAATCAAGGGGACTAAGTTAGTATCATGACTTTTCTTGTGACTGGCGGGGCGGGTTTCATCGGTTCTACACTCGTTGATAGGCTAGCCAAGAAAGGCGAAGTGAGGGTACTGGATAATCTTGAAACAGGCCATGAAGACTTTCTCAATCCTGACGTAGAATTTATTAAAGGGGACATAAGGGACTTGAAGACTGTGGAAGCCGCAGTCAAGGGATGTCAGGGGATATTCCATCTGGCAGCACAGCCAAGCGTCATTCGCTCTGTTGAGGACCCACAGTATGATTCTGAAGTTAATATCACTGGCACTTTGAATGTGCTCCAGGCCGCGAAGAAGGAAAAAACTAAAGTCGTGTACTCCTCGAGCTGTGCGACTTATGGGGACGCGCTCTACTTGCCAGTAGATGAAAATCACCAATTACACCCTAAATGTCCTTATGGTGCTTCAAAGCTAGCCGCAGAAAAGATGTGCGAATCATTTTTCTATTCTTTTGGGCTTGATACAGTATCTCTAAGGTTCTTCAATGTCTACGGGCCTAAGCAACAGGACGAGGACGCGGGTGTGGTTTCAATCTTCTTAAGACAAGCCATAGCAAAAAAAGACCTAACGATTTTCGGGGATGGTGAGCAGTTCAGGGATTTTGTATTTGTAGAGGATGTCGTGGAGGCAATGATATTGGCCTTTGAGAAAAATCCAAAAGAACGGATAATGAATATAGGCACAGGCAAGAAGACCAGTGTCAATGAAATTGCTGATTCCGTTCTAGACCTTCAGGGAGGGGTGAAGAAGTCTTACCTTCCTGAGCGTGAGGGAGAGAGCAAGGGAATGCAGGCCGATATCTCACTCGTTAAGAAAGAATTAGGTTTCGAACCGAAGGTCGATTTGAAAGAAGGTATCAAGAGGACTTTTGATTGGTGTTCTTCTCTTTCTTAAAGCTTAGATATAAACCAGTGAGACCGACAAGTGTCAGTAGATATCCTAAATTCTCATACCATAAGCTTTCATACTTGAATTCTACTTTTCCAGTCGGGGTATGGACACATACTTGGTAATCGCAATTCTCGGTTTGTACTTTTTCACCATCAATATACGTCTGCCAGTTTGGATACATATTGTTCTCAAGGATTAATAGCGCAGTACTATCTGTCTCCACTTCGGCCCACGCCCAAGTGCGCTGATACTCTTGGGCTTTTATTGTTCCATTGTACACTCTGAAAAAGCTCGTGTCTGTTCCAGTGTCAAAGAGGGCAAGATATTCGAACTGTTTTCCAGGGTAATGCGCAGCTAATGTTTCGATGTATGCTTGCGAGTGTGCTAGCACATATTTGATGTTGAATTTTTCGAAGAACTCGTCTAATTCTTCTTTTGTATAGTCCACTATCTGCTTGTAGTACATGCGTCCTTGTTCTGCATTTTGCAAACCATCTGAACCTCTGTAAACTATGACCCCCGCACCTAGCTGACTCACTCCTGAATAAACAGGAGCGACGCAGTGCAGGTGCGTGAGAGTCAAAGGATGGTTGCCTGCACCATACAGTGGGTTTTCAGCCCACATTCGCCCTTCACTCATTTCTGAATAGGCATCTAATGCTGGTTTGAAGAAATCCATCTCTGAGAGGAATATATTCTGTCTCAAAGGTACTGTCGCCTGGAATGAGGTGAATACTAGAACAAGTGCAATCAAGTAGACGACAGGCTTGAGGTCGAGTTTGAATCCGATATTCAATTTGATTCTACTGAGCCATTCTAAGAAGTATCCGACTAACGCGAAGACAATCATTGCGTAGAACGTACCTATTCGCACACCCTGTCCTAGATAGTAGATAGGAGCAGGCTTAATGAAATTGGAAAGGAAGTAGATGAGTGTCGCCAGTACCGCGGAAAATAGGAGCCAATTGCTCTCCTTGTGTTTTTTCTCTTTTAGCGTGTTTATTGCAAGTATTAACAGCCCTAATAGGCCCAAGACAAAGAAGTGCTGCGGAAGCTGAGAACCAATGAAACCATTGTATAATTCAAGTGACATGGACCCGCCACCAATGCTGTGTTCTCCACCCATGAAGAATGGTAGTTTGAAGATTATCGGGATGAGGTAATAAGCATTGACCAGGAACACACTAACTGCAAGATAAGCCACCCATTTCAAATGTTTCAAAACCAATTTGTAATTGAGTAAGGTCACAAGACCGAATGTGGCAATGGAAACGAAATTAGTTATCGGATGAGTAATAAACATGCTAGCGACCGCAGTTAATGTTAAGTTCTTGAAACTGGGTGATTGTAAAAAGTTCAGGTAAGCCGCCAGCGTGACCAGCCAAAATGCACTGCTTAGTACATAATGCCACATGCTCACAATCATTGTCTCTTCAAATCCTCCAAGGCTCCAGCTTCCTCTAAAGACGACTAATAGTCCAAAGGCAATCGCCCCTGCGAGCGGGTAGCCGCGACTCTTCAAAAGCAAAAAGACAGCCGAGCCCATCGAGAAGAGAGCCAGTGTCATCATTAATTTGTAGGACAATTCAAGTCCGATGAGCGAGCCTATGATGGCAGTCAATGCGTCAATTATTGGATAGTAATACTGAGAGGAGGGAATGCCTGCTTGCGAATAGGAACACCAGTTATTTGGAATTCTTGCGTCTTCATTAAGTATGCACCATGCTCGAAGATAGTGGCAGGGCGCATCTATGTTGGCAGGGATACCTGGACCGAAAAGCGGAGCTACCAGATAGAGGGCCAACGCACCGGATATAAGCAGTAAAATCCAATAAGGCCTTACTTTCATACCAAGGTCAACATTTAAATTGTATATAGGTTTATCCTCCTAAGGTGCCAAGATGAAAAAGCCAGAACTTACTGTTGTAATACCTGCATTGAATGAAGAACGAGGGATAGTTTCGATAGT
>CAZHTU010000063.1:0-5262 GCA_964535815.1 Candidatus Undinarchaeota archaeon | reverse complement strand
ATGAATCCTGACATAGCTTCGAAATAGGCATCCACTGCACCTAGTCCATGGATGAAATAAGGTATGGCCCCGAAAAGAGACACGAAAGCCCATCCAAGGACACAAATGAGCATCCCCTCAACAACAGAAGGCCGTTTGAACCTGCCCAAAACAGTCATGACATTCCCTGCGAACAGGGCAAGAAAAGCCCCGTACAAGAATCCTTCAAGTAAAACAAAACTTTCCCCGTAGAGTTTACCCACAATCACTGGTAAGAGTAATAGGGCACCTACCGTGGTGATGACGGCTCCGAGAAAAGCAAGGATGACCCGTGACCTCATTTTTTGATGACTATCTCACGTTTCATAAGCAAGGAATTGGGGATCAATATGAGTCTTTTGCCAGACTTGAGCTCAGTATACAACAGGCGTGAACCCTTAATCTTGCCTGTGAAGGTACCCACCTTAATGCTCTCACCCTTCTTCAGGATTCCAGTAGTATGGAAGTAGATTCCTGCAAACAAGTTAGACCCGACGTCCCTGGCGCTCGCCGCCAGGAATACAACTGCCCCGACAATGAACGAACCCCAAAGGATATTCAGGACCATCGTCTGCACACCAAGCACGTCGAGTGCCAGGATGATGAGAACCGAATAGAGAGTATACTTGGATAATTTGCCAATCGCGTCCCCGACCGCAATCTCTGCACCTATTTCATCCTCTATCTCCCTGAGCGCGCTCCTGTAGAATAGTCCGCGGACAAAGTGCCCGAACCTATCTGCAACAATATAGCCGAATACAAATATGGCCAAGCTCAAAAAAATCCTCGGCATCAGAATTAATAGTGGTTGAATATAGCTCAGTACGAGTGTTATCCCTAAGGCGTAAATAGACGCCAAAATCGAAAGGACATAAATAGACCACTTAACCAGGTCGGCGAAGAACTCGCTCAGAGTTCCAGTATATCCAAAGTTCTTAAGCAAGCCCTGAATATTCAACCTGACTCCAGCCTCGTCCAGCTTGAGTATAACTAAAAGCCTCCGGATGAGCTGTGCTACGATGCGTCCACCAACAAACCCGATAACAAGGATGACAAACGCGTCAATGAGATTGGACATGAAGGCCTTGGACTGCCACCATTGCAATGCAGTCATCCAAGCCTGGTCCAGAAAGGTTCCTATTCCCATGGTTTGTGTAAACTCCCTGAGATATTTAAAGGTTTATTTATTGTTCTTTGGAGGTGGTGGGGTCAGATACTTGGCTGCAACCGAGCTGGAGAAGACACTAACCAAAATCATCAGGAATACCATCTTCACAATCATGTCTGCACCTGGAAGCCCATATGCAAGTACGAGTGGGGCCATGGCTGCCGCGGCTATTCCGCGCGGTGCGACTAAGCTTAAAGTCTTGAACCTTTCTTTGCTAATCTGCGCCTTGCCAAGGTAAGAGAGCAGTACTGCGAATGGTCGAATAGCAAAGAGTGCAACCGCAATAAACGCAAGTTCGAAAACCGTCGGCATAGTCATTGTGATTGACGCACCAAGCAGCATGAGGACTGAAATCCTTAACATTGAAGAAAGAGTATCCTCAAATTGGCGTATCGCTTGCTTGTTCGGATACTTGTGGTTGCCTGCTATCAGGCCAGCAATGGCCACTGCCAAGATACCTGACCCTCCAGCATTCACGGCCATTGCATAAGTGACGAGTGCAAGCGCCGCAGAGAAGAGGGGTGAGAATTCCTTCTCAGCAGTCATGAATGCCTTGTAGGCCAAAAATCCGATGATGACTCCTGTCCCGACTCCACCAGCCATCATGAGCCAGAACTTGGAAAGGTAGGTAGTTGGAAGAGCTTGATTGACATAAAAGTCAAGGAAGATTAAAGGTAGGAGAACGCACAAAGGAGCATTTGCGATAGATTCAACCTTGAGAATATTTAGGTCATCCTCATGCAGGTCCCTTCTAAAAGAGAAAACAACCTCACTCGACGTCCCTGATACAATCGCCCCTAAAAGAAAAGCCGCGGTCCAATCCAGCCCGAGAAGAGTGTGGGCGAAGTAACCGAGAAGAATAGTGGTGACAAGCACCCCGATGAATGCGAGCTTTGTGGCTATTTCAGAGACCTTCTTGAACTCCCTCATGGTCAGATTGAAACTCCCTGCAAAAACGATTATTATCAGGGCGAAGAGCCTCAAAAAGTCTGGAATGTCACCCATGGACGGCACATCGACTAAGTTGAGGAGAGTGGGACTGAACATGAGACCTGCCAAAAGCAGGAAAAAGGTATCGGGTATCTTGACCTTCTTCAGGGCATTGGCAATAATTACACCGAACCCTAAAAGCATCGCGAAGTAGGTTATCGCTGTATCCATGTGTTGTGTAAAACTAAAGGAGTATATAATCTTAAGCTTTATAAGCCAGAAACGCTTTACTGTGAGCATGGCAATCGAATATCCACTTAGGGTTTTGAAGAAGGCCGTCGACATCAGCACAGGCAAAAAAGTTTTGAGAGAGGTGGAAACGTTCCACACACTCCCCGTCGACACAGGCAACATCGACGCATTCTGCAAATATCTTTACAATCACTACGGCCACGGAACGTTCGTGGTCAAAGACCGTCTTGGGAAACCAGTTCTGCATGCACTGGTCTTTTCAGGCTCTTACAAATTGCTCCATGGCCATCTCAAGGAAGAGCTGAAAAAGCTCGAAGAGGGCTACGGCCTTGCTCAAGGCAATGAACGTGTGGGTGCTGCTCAGCACCGTGCCTCACCTGACCTCGAACTGGATGAGGTTAAAGAGGCCATGTTTGAGAATCGATTAGTCGAAGAGATGCACTCAACCATCAAGGAGATTAAGAAAGACTTAAAAGACCAGGAGACGCTCACCCTTCGTTTGCAAAAGATGGAGAACAACTTGCGAGACATAGAAGACAAGCTTACAATGAGTGTCAAGAAAGTCAGGAAGATAGACGAAGAGGTTGCCTCCGAGCTTTCTGCAATCCGCCATTCGTTCACTGACAAACTTGTTGACGTCCGCGGAGCCCTGGAAGCATTCCCAACTGAAAAGTTTAAAGAAATCAGCGACAAGCTCGACACTGAAGAAAAAATCATGAAAAAGCTCCAGGAGATGTCTGAGTCAGATCAAATAAAGCGCCTCGAGAGGAGATTAGCACTTCAGGAAGAGTGGATTGAGAGGCGAATCTCTGGAGAGTTTGACCGCGTCATGGCCCAGCTCGCAGAGAACCGCAAGACTCTCCAAAAGACAGTCGAGAAGGAAGCTAAGAGCGCACTCAAACGAATGAAGAAGGCCGAATCGAAGGCCAAAAAGCAAGTAGGTAAGAAAGCCGCCAAAGCCGTAGAGAAGGCCGAGAAAGCAGTGGAGAAGACCAAGAAGGTCGCGGAAAAAGAAAGCAAGCTAATAGAAAAAGAGGCAGCAAAGCTCTTCAAGGAAGCCAAAAAAGAAGCGAAGAAAGCAAGCAAAAAGGTCAAAACAAAAGCCGCAAAGAAGACGAAAACAACCAAAAAGAAAACCAAAAAGGCTGCGAAAGTGATAGTCAAAAAGGCGAAGAAAGCTGCGAAGAACGAACCTGTCAAGAACGAGCACGACGCGGCCAAAAAGCCTGCGAAGACCGAACAGCTAAATGATCGGGTGAATGATGACTATTAGGATGACAAAAGCAGACCTGCCAAAAAGGCGAAGAAGGCAGTCAAAAAAGCCAGTAAGTCGGCGAAGAAAACAACAAAGAGCGCCAAAAAACTGCTCGCTGAGGTCAAGAAAGCCGCAAAGGAAGCCAAAACCTCAATAAAGAAAGAGAAGAAGAAAGCCGTCAAAGCTGTCAAGAAAGCCAAAAAGCCAAAGAAAGCTGCGAAGAAGGCCAAGCCGAAACCAAAGAAGGCCAAACCCAAAAAGAAAGCAAAGCCCAAAGCGAAAAAGGCTCCGAAGAAGAAAGCTTCAAAGAAAAAGGCCAAGAAGTAATCACGCTTCAGGTAGCGTCGACTGGTACCATTTTATTACGTCAGTCATGCCTGCACGCATGCTGATACTTGGTTTGTACTTCAGTTCCTTCACAGATTTTGAGATGTTATAGTGCCTGTCTCTCATGAGTGTTCTCAAATAAGCTGTGTTCAGCGAGGACTTTTGTTTTGTGAGAAGGAACTTCAGGTCGGCGAATCGGGCGTACAAGGATGCGAGCCAGTATGGGATTGTTTTGGGCTTGGCACCCACTGCCTTTTGCACGAGTTCAAACATCTTCATCGAGTCCATTCCTTTTTTGTCTGCGAGGACGTAGGCCTCGCCTGCTTTGCCTTTTTGCGCCTTGAGCAGGCCGTCAATCGCGTTCCGGTAATCAAGCATGTGAACATTGTAGCTTTTGTTCCCGATGTGGCCCATCTTTCCTTTTGCCACACCATCGATGAGCTTGTACAAGAAACGACTCCCAACGCCGTAGATTGGGGCCGGACGGACAATTATTGTTTCGCACTTGTAGTTCGGGACCACACTCTCAGCCATGGCTTTGGACAGGCCGTAAGCTGTATCTGAAGTCTCTGCAGCTACTGAGCTGACCAGAACAACTTTGGCATCGCACGCCTCTGCAGCTTTTAGCACATTTTCAGTTCCTTGGACATTCACTGGATAGAGAGTCCGGTAGGGGAGGTAATAATCGACGAGCGCAGCCATGTGGTAGACTGTGCTGCAGCCGTCCATTGCTTTCAGAAGGGTTGGGTAGTCATTCACGCTCCCTTGTTTGATTTGCACGCCAATCTTTGGCATCCAGTCCGCCTTGTGCGGGTGGTGGACGTACGCCTTCACTTCCTTCTTCTTTGCGAGTTCTGGGATAAGTTTGTTTCCGAGAAAACCAGTCCCGCCTGTCACAAAATACATGCACTGATTAAGGGGTACAAAGTTTAAAAACCCTTCTAGCTTTAGCGTACGCATGGGAATTAATCAACGCGAGAAAGTGTTCCTGGTGATATGTGATGGTCTAGGAGATTTGCCAGTCAGAGGTAAGACTCCGCTCCAAGCCGCCAAAACTCCAAACATGAACAGCATGGCCAAGGAAGGTATCACAGGATTGATGCACACACTTGGTCAGGGACTTGTCCCTGGAAGTGATACTGCTCACCTTGCTCTTTTTGGCTACGACCCGCATGACTTCTATGAGGGCCGTGGGCCGCTTGAAGCACTTGGCGCAGGTATGAAGCTTCAGAGAGGGGAAGTGGCCCTGATAGCTAATCTAGACACTCAGAAAGATGTAAAACTCCTTTACAGACGCGCTGGCATGTCTCCG
>CAZHTU010000062.1:0-5476 GCA_964535815.1 Candidatus Undinarchaeota archaeon | reverse complement strand
GGTTCACACAGAGGACCATTAATGCCATGTGCAGAAGACGATGCAATGCCATCTAGATTCGACGGCCCTCCGCGAATTATGGCACTTGGATTCCAAGTCTCCAATGGTAAATTGGTCGGTCCTGTGGATCTATTCGCTGACAAGTCATTTGACAATGCGCGACAAAAAGCATTAGACATTGCAGACTATATGCGAAGACATGGACCTTTCGAACCCCACTTATTGAGTCCTGAAGACCTCGAGTACACCTCCAAGCCAAAAGTCATCAAAAAGCTCGGCTGTACGTTCCAAGCCCTGGACAAGGCAGACGCTAAGTCCTACAAAAAGAAATAAAAATCAAAGGGGCGCCTTGGGCGCCCACCCTTCTTTTATTTTTAAGTGCTTAAGCAGAAGCTGTGGCTTTGCCCTTGCCTGAACCCATTTCAGCGGCTTTGTTCAAGTTCGTGACAAGCTCGTCCGCGCGTTTTGTCTCTAGGTTCTTCAGTTCTGCATCGATGAGATCTAATGCGACGACAAGTTTACTGCCTGTCGCCTTTGTGGTTCCATCAAGACTACCTACATCTGCCAGTGTGAATACCTTGTGCATCTCTGCAAGCAGTTTTCGGTATCTGCCGAGCAGAGCGACTAAGTAGACATGGAGGACAAAGTCCCTTGCAGGATAGGTAGCAGCATCAAGCTGCCAAGCTTCATGCATCACCCGGTGTAGGGCGACGATTGGTGTGCCGAACTTGCCATGCGACATGACAATGTGCATATCAGAAGTCCGCACATCCGCCAGAACTGAAAGATATTTGTAGCTGTCAGTACCTGGAAGAACTTTCTTAGTATGCGAAAATATCCTTCGGATGTCCTTGATAACTTTTGCTGTCTGTGGACTGACTGCCTTCTTTATTGTGAAAGGTGTTACTGCGATATCTTTCTGTCGGGCATATGCAAATGCAACATCCCTACCCAATTCGCCCCAGAGCTCGTCCAGCATCTCGTCGTACCGTTTGCATGCAAAGGCAGTGCCGAGTTCTCCCTTGAGTCCTTTTACTGAGTACTCGCAGATTCCGCGACACGCCAGTGTAGCTGATCTAAGGGCTACGACACTCTCCGTGCCTTTTGCTTCTCCGTAGGTTGCTAATCGAGAATCAAGGCTCTCTTTCGGTCGCATCTTATCTATTAGGCCGTTAATGCTCTTCAGAGCGTGGAATATCTTCGAGGCGTGCTTTACACCTGAAATTTCCCCTTCAATGAACATGGCTCGTTCGGTTGCTGCGAGTGCTTGCGAATATCTCGCTAGCAAAATTGAACCGTAGAAGTTCACGAACGTCTGCCTTATTTTTGCATTTTTGATTGAATTAAATGAGTTCACAAACTTAGCGAGAGCGGTGATAACTCCGATGCCGTCAGCTTTCTCACCCAAATCATTGCTGAGTATGTGACCCATACTTGTGATTGGAATCTTATCCATCAATGCCAATACTTCAGAATCCGCTTTTGCAGGTTTCTCCAAGGCAACCTTTATCTTGGCTTTCAAATCAGTCTCGTCGACCTTGCCTTGTTTCTTTGCAAATTCAAGCAAGTCCTGACCTGCCTCGTCTGTAACTTCTTTCTTCATTCTGGTCTGGTTTCGGCAGTCTGAGAGCCTTGCGAGGGCTTCTCCTGTGACAACACTCTGTGCGCGGTCACAAGCGCATTCTCCTGCGATAGACAGGCGTTTTACAACATTCACTTGCGTCGTTCCCTTCATTTCAGATGGCGAGAGCAGTGAATTGTCAAATTTATAGTTTTCTGGCATCGATTAATCACCTCAATATGTAATCCTATTTTGGACTTGATAATTTATAAACCTTTAGATTAGCCTACTACGATATATCTCTTGTAGATGTAGACTGCGACTGCAGGTACAATCACGAAGATAAGCGTAAGCACACCGCATTCAGAGACCATGCAAAAGCCTGCATCCAGGATTTGCATCGGAATTCCCTTAGACTCGCTTAGTGAGCCGGTTGTTCTTGCAGCAAATGCTAATGCTGGCAAGAGGTACATTGACAGGAAAAAGCTCAGTTTTTTCATTTTTTGATTCCTCCTTGGGATTCGCCGAGGAAGATTAGTGTTACCCCAGCTGCCATCAGGACAAAGATTCCAAGGACTGATTGGAGTTGTAATGCGAGCCACAAGAGACCAGCAGACATACAGAAGATTCCGCCCATACCCATTGCTTCCCAAACGAACTTATGTTTTTTTGTGGAGTGTTTTGCAAGCATGAACTCTCCGATTGCTGCAATTAACAGTCCGAAAGACGCAAAAGCCGCTGCTGACATGACTACGCTCTGCATGGCTGAGAGCCAGGTGTAGGCAAAGAATAGACTCAGAGCAACTGCCAAAAACGTCATCCACCATCCTGCGAAGGTGATGACCCGATATACTTCCTTGTTTTTTACCATATTTGTACCCTAAAAGCTTATTAATAATGCAAACCGTTTACCGTATATAAACCTTTTTCTGATAGAGATGGATACTAATATTCAGGAATACTACTCAAAGGAGATTTGCGAGGCAATCGCAGAGTGCGCAAAGGACCGTGAGGTGGCGAGCGTTCTTGCTTCTGGCAAGTATGCCGCACGTCCGGCCATCATAAACTATCCTCAGGATGTGGCCATGATGGTCAAGGGCGGTGCAACCTCATTCCACGGGAGCATCGAACGGTGGTCCACACCGATGAAATTATCCACAGGTATGGGCAAAGCTGAGCAGGATAAATTAAGGATAGGTTGGGATTTTGTCATTGATTTGGATTGTGAAGGACTCGAGTATGCTAAGTTAGCAGCGGACGTCTTTATTCGAGCCTTGCAAAAGCATGATATCAAGAATATCTCTGTTAAATTCAGTGGTCGAAGAGGGTTTCATATTGCTGTACCTTTTGAAAGCTTTCCTCAGGAAATAGATTTCAAACCTACTGCAAGCCTTTATCCTGACCTTCCAAAAAAGATTGCAGAGTACCTAAAGGATTTGTGCAAGGAGCCGTTGCGCGCTTCTCTTTTGGAAATGGGCAATGAAAATGAACCCTACAAACTGGTTGATGTTGACATCGGCGTGTTCGCGTCAAGACATCTATTCAGGATGCCTTATTGTCTCCATGGGAAAAGTGGATTATCCAGCATCCCTATTGACCCTAAAAAAGTGAAAGAGTTTGAACTCCATTGGGCCAAGCCTGAAAATGTCATTCCCACGCTCAAATACATGCCGCGCCAGAAGGAAGACGGTTCTAAATTAGTTAGGCGGGCAATGTTCTGGCATGAGTACCAGCGACGTGATGAGCCAGAGAGAAAGAAACTTCCGAAGTTCGAGGCCCTGAAAACCGCAGTAGAGGCAGAATTCTTCCCACCATGTATCCAAAAGTCCTTGCATGGCATGAAAGACGGGAAGAAGAGAAGTGTTTTCGTCCTCATCTCTTTTTTGAGAAATCTTGGTTGGAATCCTGAACAAGTGGAAACACTTTTGATGGAATGGAACAAAAAGAACCCTGAGCACTTACAAGAGCATATGATTAAGGGTACGATAAAATCCCAATACCGATATGTCAAACCACTGATGGCCCCGAATTGTGATGCTGAAGGCTATTACAAAGCGTATGGTGTGTGTGAGCCAGATTCACTTTGTAAGAATATCAGAAATCCAGTATCCTATGCACTTGCAAAGAGGAAAAATCTAAGCAAGTTGAAAGGGAAGAAAAAGGTGAAAAAGAAATGATAACCTTTGAAAGTTTGAGAAACGTCCAACGGGAGGAGAGAAAAGCCTCCATGGCGCGACTTCCTGTGAGCTTCTACGTCGAGGTAGGCGAATACATCAAGAACTTAGAACAATTGTGCAAGGATGAGGATGCCAAGAGTTTACAAGTTATTGAGCTTAAGAATGTTAAGAATGTTTTACAGGACGTGTATGAGCGAAGAGAGAAGAAGATAGTTAATATTGCTCTTCTGAGTGTCCGAGGTGAAGACACCGATACAAAAAACCTCACCCCCGAGGAGAACAAACTTTTGGACTCGTTAATTAGTCAGTTGAAAGAAAGGCGCAAAGAAACCTTCTCCGAAGTGGAAAAGGTTAAAAAGGAAAACAAAGAAAGACTGACGGTCCGCTTCTTGGAGGAGTTTCCTGCATTTATTGGCGTCGATACAAAAGAGTATGGCCCATTCTCTGCAGGGGAAACGACTGAGTTGCCGATAGCAAATGCTGAGATGCTCATCAAGAAAGGAATAATAGAGAAATGAAATTCCCAAGAGAAATTAACAGGTATTGTCCCTTCTGCAAGGCGCACAAGATCCATGTGGTCGAAGAAGTGAAGAAGCACAAAGCCAGCGAGCTTAAGTGGGGTCAACGCCGTTTCAGGAGGGTTACTGCAGGATATCGCGGTTTCCCAAGACCCAAACCAGACAGGAAGAAACCTGCTCACCGTAAGGATACACGATTGAAGTGCAAAGAGTGCGGCAAACAGCACATTAAGGCATTACCAAGATCAAAGAGGTTTGAATTCATAAAATGAGTAGATTCTTAAAAGTAGAGTGCGCGAATTGCGGCAATAAGCAGAACTTGTTCAACAAGCCTTCGATGAATGTGAAGTGTGCAAAGTGCGGCAAGACCATCGCCAAGTCCACTGGTGGAAAGGGTAAGATACTGGGCAAAATTCAGCAGATACTTTCCTAATTATGAAACCTAAGCGCAGAGAATGGCCTGAGGAATCCGAGTTAGTAGTATGCACAGTCACGAAGGTCTTCCCGCATGGCGCGTTTGTCAAGCTCGAAGAGTTTGACCGCGAGGGAATGATTCACATTTCTGAGATTTCTTCCAAATGGATTAAGAATATTCGCGAATATGTCCAGGAAGGGAAGCGAGTAGTTGCTAAGGTCCTGAAGATGGACCAGTCAAAAGGCCACATTGATTTGTCCATGAAGGGCTTGAGTGAGAAACTAACTAGAGACCGACTCAAAGAGTGGAAGAACGAAGGGCGTGCGGATAAACTATTGCAATTAGCAGCCAAGAAGGAAAAGAAAGAACTTGAGGAATTGTACAAAGGTGTGGGATTCCCACTTGAGGATGAATTTGGTACGGTTTTCGCAGGACTCGAAGCAGTTTCAAAGGAAGGAAAAGAAGCTCTTACGGCCGCAGGAGTTGGGAAAGAATGGTTCAAGACCATCGAAAAGATAACTAAAGACAATATTGAATCAAGCCAAGTTGACATAACTGGATTCGTCGAACTCACGAGCACCAATGGCGAAGGTATTGAAGACATTAAGACTGCCTTGAAAGAAGCAGAGAAAGTCGGCGAAGTGAACATTCAGTATGTGGGTGCACCAAAGTATCGAATTAAAGTGGTCGCGGACGACTACAAACAGGCTGAAAAGCTCTTGAAGAACTCAGCAGAGACGGCCATCAAATCTATCAAGAAATCAGGCGGAAAAGGAGAATTCTACCGGAATGAAAAGGTTAAAAA
>CAZHTU010000061.1:0-5518 GCA_964535815.1 Candidatus Undinarchaeota archaeon | reverse complement strand
GAAAAAGAAAACAAAAGGCCCCGACGAGGGGCCTCCTGTATTTTTACTTTAATTGCTTGTAGCTCTTCATTCCAAAGTATGCTGCTATCAGATAGAAGAAGTACATGAAGTACTTCGAGATAAGCAACACTTGGAGCTCGAGCGGGTTCTCTTTGGTCACGAGGGCGTTTTGAATTGAGATGGTCTTTCCTAGGCGTGGAATCTCAAGTTTAACTGGCAGGACGCCTTCGCGTGTCGGGACACTGATAGCGGCTTCCTCATCGTCGCCAATCATGTCCATTGCCTTCATTCTCGGGGCCATTGTCATCTCGACATCGGCTTCTGCCATCCCATATTGGACTGAACCACCTGCCCAACTTCCACTTGAACGCGTGAGGCCTGAGAGTCCAGCAAACCCGATTACCAAGACTGCAAGCACTGCACCTGCTATAAGAACAGGTTTCCAATTCAAGTCCTTGAAGTGGTCCCTAACCTTGTAGACTATCGCTGCCGCAACCACGAGGTAGAACAAACTTATGTTGAAGGCGTATAAGCCTGCGCCAAATACTAGAGAGCCGAAGACAAAGCTCGATTTCTTCTTGAGTGCAAATGCAAGTCCGCCTACCAAGACAGCGAATAGTGCCATTGACTTGAATGCTGGCAGTTCAGAACCGCCTGGAGCACCGAAGGTCTCGAGCACATAGTAGTCTTTCGGAAGGTAGATTTGTGTGTTGGCGTTCGAGATAGGGAGGTCTGTTTTTGCCAGAGGGACTGAGATGAAGTCAATTGGCATCATCTTTCCGCGGGTTGTGAAGTAGACAAAGTCGAAGTTGCCGTATTGACTCTTTGGGAATGACAATAGTAACTTCTCATCTTCAGTCAGCTTAACTGGACCTGACGCCGTTGAAGCGTACAAAGCAGTACCCGGTGCATCTACCTCTATATAGTCTACACCAGTATTCGCGTATGAATACTGCATCTCGCCGACTATGCTTCCTTTTTCAGTTATTGCAATTGTGTGGGTGGCTTGGCGTACTGCGGCAGCAAGTGACGGGAGCAGACCGAGTTCTTTAATCTGAATCTTGAAATTGTCAGACCGCTCGGCCAGGAATGCACGGGCATTCGGGTACTGAGCTAGGAGCGAACTCTCTGTTAAATCTATTTCCTTTGCGCTCGTAGAGAGGGTAAGCTTCTTTTCTGCATCCGCCTCTATTAGAACATGGTGTTTTTCTTCAGGCAGAGGGACGCGGAGGTTGGTGGAGTCGAAGATTCCTGAAACACTCACAGTCTTTTCCGAACCGGAAAGGTCGAGTATGAGTTTATTTCCAGACTGTTCCCACTTGAGAGCGCCGGAGACTTTTGAGACTGTTTCTCCATTGAGGAGGTCAACTTCGTATCTTCCGATATCGCTGCCGAAGGCTTTGAAATTGAGAACATAGTAGAACTCGTCTTTTTCCGCATAGGTGAATCTGAAGGAACCATCAACGAGCATCGCAACGTCTTCGGTGCGCTGGATGACGATTGTGTCATCAATTAGGCCAAAACGGTCACCGCTGATTGCATACCCATTGGTCAAATCGAACTTTAGTTCATTCATCGGTCCTGGAACTTTTAGGTTCAACTGGCCGAGTGTGCGGATTTCCATCAATCCAGTGAAGTCAAACTTTCCTTTGTCCTGAAGGAAGTAGTAGCCGGACTTGTCAAAAGAGACGCTCTTAGCCTCGTTGTTCACTTCAAGGTTTCGAATGAGAAGGTCTGAAGAGGGGCCGAATAAGTAGACTTTGACGTTTTCTCCGGACAGGATCTCACCGTTTCCTATAACAGTGAGGACATTGTTTTGGAGATTTCCAGAAAGTGTGACAGAGTCCAGTGCGAACACTTTTTCCTCTGTCTCATTAATCACGATAACACTAGCTGCTGAACCAATGTTCACAAAAAGCAGCAGTGCAAGTAGCACAGAAATTGTTGAGATTTTCATGAGATTCACCATGCGTCTGTATAAGGACTTGGGATTTATATATGGTCAGAAAAGATAGGGGAATTCCCCAAGCTTTAAATATTGGGTAGGATTCTGTTGATTCATGGAAACCAAGAAAATTGTATTTGGTGCGGGAATAAGTGGAGCATTGCTCTATCTGTTCGCATTCTTTTTGATGCCTGCGCTCAGAACGAGCCTCTATTATGAATTCTTCTTTGGATTTTTAGTACTCGCCTGTCTCGGATACTACTGGGACCGGAAGAATCTCAAGAGATGGGCAGGAATCTGCTTTGCTTTTGGAGTGCTTTGGGAAGTGGTTACTGAGGCCAACTTCGCCTACGCCGACAATCTCGCTCCAATGTTCTATTTCTACAGGGACGTGCCACTGGCTGTTTGTTTCTGGTGGGTCGTGAATTTCATGCTTGCGAGCGACTTTTCGCGTAAGATTGCGAAAAAGTATGGGGACATTAAGAGTGACTTTTTGGCTATTCTATTAATCATGCTGCCACTGGAAGCAATTGGTTTCAATGTCTTCAAGATGTGGACGTACACAGCACAACACACAATTATGCCGCCGTACTTCCTGCCATGGCAAGTCGTGGTGGGATGGCTGTTCTTTGGAAGTTTATTCCTGTCAGGAATATACAGGTACGCAGGTTTCAAGAAGTAGCGTGTGAGGGTATCCTTCTCTTTGCTTTGCCCCGAAGCTTTTTGGCCCTAGCGAGATTGAAGGGCGGTCTACGGGCGCGGCACTTTGTTATCGACTTGTCTGAGTTGATACAATAACCTATGTGACCGTAAGCCTCTCGTGCAAGCTGAGAGAGCGTGAATTCTGAATGCTCCATGTCCTTGTAGAAGCTGTGCTTAGTCTCTTCCACGAGACCGAACTTAATGAGTTTCCGCAAGATCCCTTTGCACCGTTTTTTGTCAGGTTTGGTTCCTTGGTCGAACATAATCTGTGAGAGGATAATCTTCAGAGGTATTTTCTTTGCTTTCGGCCCATCTGCCTTTGCATTGATGAGTGCTTGGAGTAGGTTGATACCGCAAATGGAGGGAACCGCCTGAATGTTCTTAAAAGCCTGTTCACATTCGAAGAAGATACGGGCCCATAGGTGTTCGCGTTTGCGGCCGAAGAATATGATTGAGGTATTCTCCCTGATTCTGGTAACTGGCACTGCCCACTTGGGCAACTCGCGATTACCCTTACTGCCCGTACTACCGAGCAAGATAGGAAAAAGCTCCTGCCAAGTAAGAGAGTCGTACAGTTTAGTCTCATCCTTCGCCTCTTTCCTTCTCCTGATGTATGCTAATACAATATTCCAGTTGTTCTTGTGCACCCCATACTTCTTTCTGAGCAGGAGACCGAGCTCGTAGCGGGCAAAAGCCCAGGGCCATCTCTCGAATAGAGAATCCAGGTAGTTGCTAGCTTCTTTGTACTTAGGGCTCTCCTGAAGGGCCGTAGGGATTACCGCTTCACGCCTCGGACGTTGTCTTGGCATAGATACTATTTGACCCTATGTATTAATTAATCTTTGCCTAGTACTTGATAGTAAAACCATCGAGGCCTTCCTCTTTATCGTCCTGGACCTCGACGTTTTCTACGTGTGCATCTGGAGGGCCGTACTTACACCATTCGACCATTTGCTCAACCCTCTCTTTTGGGCCTTCGAAGACTGCTTCAACTTGACCTGAGGACTTGTTCCTGACCCAACCGTTCAAGCCAAGCTTGCGGGCTTGGTTTTGGGTGGTTGCGCGGAAAAAAACGCCTTGGACGACTCCGGAGATGAGAACATGGACGCGCATTATTCTTTTTGCCAGTCTGTAACATTGCCTAGTTTATTGACAGTCACTTTGTGAAGTTTGTCTGTGCGGAATTCGAAGTGGAACTCGTTCCCGGTCTTTTTTGAGGAGCGGGGCTTGACTGCACGCGGAACCTGGGCGTGAACCTCAAGATACTTTCGCGCTATCTGCTCGGCCATGTCCATGTTGACCTCGCCTATGTTCTCGACCGTGTCAAGGATACTACCTTCAGTTGTGTCTTCCTCATTTTTAGACTGGCCGAAGCCGAACATACCAAGAATTCCTCCTTGTTTTTTTGGTTCTTCAAAAGTGGGAGTTGATACTGAAGCAGAGGGTTCAGCGAAACCTTGCGGCTCGTCGTCCTCACCATACGGATTATAGACGTGTGTTGATTTCATTGGCTTAGGACTAATTGGCGAGGAGGATTTGACATGGGAATGATGTGAAGGACCTGTGTGGGCGTGGGAGGGTTCCATCTCAGCAAATCCTTTTGACTGTCCTCCGTGGACATAAGTATCTATTTCCTTGAATGTGATGTGCTTGCGGAGCATACCATAGATACTGAGTGCAAGCAAGAAACAAATGGAAACAATGAATGCAAACGGATTGTAGTCGTGGATGCGCGGCATGACGTATGCCACAGGAACCCCTATGATAAAAGCAACATATTTGCGAACGCGCGGTGTGAATAAAGTTTTGTCAGTATAGATATGCAGGACTGCAAGAAGATAGTAACCAATACACGTGCATATCAAGATTGTAAGAAGAGTGGGAACAACCAAGATGAATAATAATCCAATGAGGAATACGATGGTATCTATCATACCGAGTGGTATACTCAGGCCGAGTTTTTAATTCTTTCTGAGGAACGATATTTCTTCAGGAGTCAACTCACACGCCTCTGCTATCTCGTTTGCAGATTCAGAGTTCTTTTCGAAAAGGATTCTCAGATAAGGAAGATAGTCCCTGCGTACGACATGCTTGGACGCGTGGACCTTTTCACCTATCTTGGCAGCGATTGAGTCACGGTGAGCGCGGTAGAATCGAGTACGGGCAAGCTTCATCAGGTGAGCTGGAGGGGAGTATTTGACGAAATGTTGGTATCTCTTGCTTTTCGCAGTGGCCACAGCCGCACATAAGTCCAATTGGTAACTCATGTAGCCCCAATACTGCCATCGCATGATGCGGCCTTTGAACATATCTGCGCGGGAAAGGAGGTCAGTAGCGCGCTTCAAGTCTTTGGAATCTTTATACTCATAAGGTACATTGTGTGCAAGCCACAAAAGAAGTTCGTCCGGTCGCTTATCCATAGTGTTTATAGCCTCACGTGCGGATTCAAAGGAACCTTTGAAAATTAGTCTTAGAGTGTCATGAATACCGCGAGTGACATCTCTGTCTGAGAGGGATTGTGCGTCTTCGGTACCTATGCGAGAGCCGAGAGACTGAAGATCCATAACTGCTGCGCGCATATCTCCTCCTGCGCGCCGTGCAACTGCCTGTAGGGAGTCTTTGTTAGTTTTTATGCCTTCGAGTTTTGCTATTGCCTCAAGCCGGTTAGCTATTGAACGGTAGTCGAGTTTTGTGAACTTGACTAACTGGCATTTGTCACGAAGACTTCTGATATTGGTCTTGTATGCGTCATTGGCTGTCAGAATGACTGGGAATTGGGTTTTCTGAATGAGCTTTATGATTGCTGGCACACCACCTCTATCTTTGGTTCCGTAGATGCCGTCAATCTCGTCTAATAGGATTATTTTTTTA
>CAZHTU010000060.1:4660-5538 GCA_964535815.1 Candidatus Undinarchaeota archaeon | reverse complement strand
AGTTTTTTTGCTGAAGAGTTCCAGGTGAACTGCCTGGCGTACTTCTTTGAAGAGGTTGTGGAGGGGTGGGTTTTAATAATTTGTCTGATAGCTTTGACAAACTCGTCTGGAGTAGAAGCGAAAGTTCCCTGGGAGTTGACGAGTTCTTTTAAGGCACCGACTGGGCGAACAATTACAGGAGTTCCTGAAGCCATTGCTTCCAAGACAGAGAGGCCGAAGCCTTCCCACTCTGAGGTACTAATAAAACAGTCGCAGGACTTATAGTAGTTGAAGAGTTCGGAATGGGTAACTGATGGGAGTTCAATGCCGCCAGTCTTTCCTGCTAGTGGGCCTGAACCGAGGACATAGAAGTTGGCTTCGGGCATCTGAGAGATTACTTTAGAGAGAAAAGAGACTTTTGATGGGATTAGAGCACCAACGAATAGGATTGCGGGGTGCTTCAGGGAGATTTCTTTAGCTGCGTCAAGTTCTTTTGGGTCTATACCGTTGGGGATTACTGTTCCAGGGAACTGTTTGGTTAGGGCTTTAGAGACGCAGAGAACTTTAGCATTCTTAGTGATAATGTGTTTGAGCCAGTTTAGATAGGGGAGTTTGTGGGCGTCAGAACCATGGATTGTCACTATAAGTGGCTTGCGCGTGAGTTTGGAGAGGAAGAGACCTAAGAGTCCAGAAGGGAGCAGGTAGTGGGCGTGTATCGCGTCTATTTTGTTCTTTCTGATCAGGGAGAGGCCGCGAAAGAGGCCGAATAGGAGGAAAGAAAGGGCGCGGAAGAAAGGAAGTGGGATTGTGCAAACTTGGGAGTAAGTGAGGTTTATGAATTTTTGCTTGGAACGAGATTGGAGGTTGAGGACGTGCTGTTTGATACCCCCAGAGAGTTT
>CAZHTU010000060.1:0-4622 GCA_964535815.1 Candidatus Undinarchaeota archaeon | reverse complement strand
GGTCTCCCATGAGTGCGAGGCCAAATCTGCAAGCGACTGAGTCCAGGTGTTTTTCATCCTCTGCATTTAGGATGACAGCATTTTCGAGTTCCTGGATGTCAGTGTGGCCTGAAATATTCAGGAAGATTATGGGTTCTTCGACTGTTGCATCCTCTAGGGTGTAAACCTGTGCGTCTTCTGTTGGGACAGTAACTGCGAAGACTGTGGGCTTGCCCATGAACATTGTCATCCTATAAACTTCATTCATGCTCAGTCCATACTTGACGCTCTCGTAAGGGTGGATTAAGAGAATAACGTTTTTGACGAGATGATTGGTAAAAGTACCACGAAGTGAATCAGAATTGGTGTCTATAGCGTAGCAGTCTGAAATCATGGAACGGAATTCGACCTTTATGGTTCCATATTTGACATGGTGAGTATCAGGGGAAACTTCTGTGTGGAATATTGAGAAGAGGTAGAAACCTAGAACAGCAAGTAGGAATAGAACGGTTAAAGCAGGACCTAAAGATATTTGTTTTTCCATCTTAAAAAAAAGGTAAATGATGCAGGGGCGCGTACCCCTGCATCACTAAATTTAAATTTATACGACTGTTGGTGCGCTACCAGCAGCTGAATACTTGAAGGTCGCGACGGCCTCGCCGGCGACTGAGTCTGCAAATGTATCCAATAGCTGTAGAGCCTGTGCGGCTGCTTGCGTACCGTACCTGTCGGAACCAGCTACAACAACTGCAACCTTACCAGTGGCGAATGCGTCTTCAACCACAGCGACACGACCCTGCTCTGCGCCTGGTGCGTCGTTGCTGATCTCAGCATCTATTGCCGCTAGTTCTGTTGCCAGTTCTGCTGTAAGTGAGTTCACAACTGGTCCACCAACGAGAACGAAGTTCTTGCTGGCCTTGTCGGTTGCGCTAACTTCTGAGTCGACCTTCGCGATAGGCAATGGAATACCAGCTGCAGATGCACCTGTTGCTCCAGCGTCCTTCACGTTGATCTTTGCGCCACCGATAGTGACCTCTGAACCGACTGTTGCGGTTGATGTCTCCTCAGTTGTTGACTGACCACCGACTGTCATGCGGATGAACCGCTGTGCAGGCGATAGGGTCAAGACGATTGAAGACTCGCCGGCTGACTTAACGACTGTACCCCATGGTGTCACGAGGTTTGTCAAGTACTTGACGACGCTATTGCTGTCTCTCCATCCGATATCTTTGTTGCTCAATTCGTCGATAGAGTCAGTTCCTGAGGTCAGACCGCTCCTGAGGGAGATGTCGTGTCTCATAAACCATCCTTGGCCGTTGGACGAAGCGTTCCTGAACTTAGGTGTAGTACCACTGTCGCAGTTTGCGCAGACCTGTATCTCGAACTGACCAGTGTCAGTTGAGTACTTGGACTGTGGTTCGTCGATGCGAACGAGCGACTTCAGGTCAGTCGTGGTGTTGTACAAGTACTGCTTGTCACCGAGGTCAATCTGAATACCAGCACTGCCTGTTCCGCCAGTGACGGTGAGGGCGCTGTCTTCATAGTTCGAAGTGGTGTTCAAGAAAGCAGTCAGACCAACTGTGGCGAAGTTCATACCGCCTGTTCCCTTAGCTGCTTGTGCAACTGCGACGGAATAGACTGTGTCGTAGTAGTTGGTACCAATCTTGAAGTTCTTTGCTGGCAGTCTTGCAACGACAACGTCGTCAGCTCCACCAGAGTTGTCCAAGTCGATGGTTGTTGCTTCTAGTGTCAGGTCGGATGTTGAGATCTGCGAGTCAAAGCCATTAAATGTTAGCTTGACAAGGTCGCTCGGCATCGCGATTTCATCTGCTGGGTCGAGTGCGCTGACACCATCAAAGCTGTCGTCAATGTTCACTTTGATACTTGTCAGAGTCGTACCTGTGGTCGGGCTGAGCTCGATCATCCATCGGGTGTTTGCTCCATCCCACTTGAGGTACTTGTTGTGTTCAAGTGTCAGGATGTCGCCACCGATAATCAGGGTAGCACTTGATGTCTGCTGGTTGGCAGCGTATGCCTGACCTGCTGACTTCACGTAGATGTTGACGCCTCCGACTGTTGCGGACTCGCCTGATCTGATTGAGCTTGAGACTGCAGATCCACCTGTTGGTGTAACCTCGAGGACAGCGGTCGACTCAGCTGTGCTGGTTGAACCTGTCTGAACGAGGACTAACTTGATCTTCAATCCTTCTGCTTCAATCGTCTGTCCTGCGGACAGTGTCTGCTCCTTGCCTGCCTCTGCGAGCTTGATTCCGTTCGCGAGTGAAGAACCAGACATAAGTGTGTAGTCCTTACCCAAGAACCGAACGCCAGCTGCATTCGTGATCATAGTGGCAATTGTTGGTGCTGTCTCGTAAGACATCTCGTACTCAACCCAATTGTTACCACCAGTTATGATGGCGACTGGGCTGTCGTAACCTGCCTGTGCGTCCGATGTGGACACAGTGTCACCAGCTGCGTAGCCGAGGTACGCGGTGTTCAGGTTGCTGATTGTCAGCTTCTCTTCCCACTTGTAGTCAGTGCTCGCCATTGTAAGCGTGCCTGATCCAAGGGTTGAGAGTGAGTTTGTCGCAGCCTTGTCCTTTGACCTCAGTACGAGGTTGTTTCCGCTTGACGAAAGTTCAGCGTTTAAGTTGTCTGTCAACTCTGACTTTAGCTCTCGTCCATCGACGGTTGTTGTCTCAACAGCGAGTGTAACTGTACCTGCACCAGCTGTTTCTGTCATTGCTTTCTGTCCTACCTGTGCGGCGATTCCGATAGCGGAAACGACGTCCATCGCGATACCGGATGGGCTTGACCCACCTGAACCGATGACGAACATTGTGTCGTCTGAGCTACCGTCCTTCACTGCGTACTCAGTGTAGAACTTACTCACATCTCCAGCTGCCAGTGCGGCACCGGCTAGGGTTGACCCCAGCATAAGTGCGCCACCGAGGGCAGCTCCGATCTTTCTAAATGTACTCATTTAGAGATTCCTCCTTGTTTCTTTGAAACAATATCTATATTTGGGGGCAAAGCAAGCGCTCTGCTTGCCTATAAATATCCTGAAAACGCTTTAAATACTTTTGGATTCACTATCCACAAGTGGTGAACGATATGTATTTAAAGGTGAAAACTAATCCTGAGCGGCTTGTTGCAAAGCCGTATTCCGGGCCATGTATGCAGTGTGTACAAGCGTAGCAATCATGCCTGCCATATCGAGCATTGCTGTCTGTAACTCAACAGCTTTTACCGAGATTTCAGCCGGTGCTAGGATTTCTAGACTGCTCGGAGAGAATTGGACGCACACCTTCGAGAGATTGTCGTAGCCTTTCGAGAGGAGCTCGAGGTCAGCGAAGACAGAGAACCAATTTTCCTTGAGTGTCTCGGCTTTCGCTATCTTCTTCTTTAAAGTTATTGTACCTTTCTCCTTACCAAGCTTGTCCACTAGAAGTTTGAGGGCTTTCTTGATGTGCTTCTTGTCATTGCCTTGCACCTCAAGAACCATGTTGTAGTGAATCCACCCATTCTCTACTTTTTCCTCGATGTCTATATCCATTTTATATCCTGATATTGATTTTGCGGCCGCATTTCGGGCACTTGTCCCTGTCGAGGTCGCAGGATACAATTGAGTATCCAAACCTTTTAATAAGTAACGTGTTGCAATCCGGACAGAACGTATTCTCGGCTTCAGGAACATTTCCTATATATACATAAGAGAGTTTCCGTCGAGCCAGCTCGGCTGCTTTTTGGAGGCGTTCAGGCGCGGTAGGCTTCTTGTCTTTCATCTTGTAATGGGGAAAGAAGCGCGAGATGTGAAATGGGATTTCTGGGTTTAACGCGGCTATGTAGTCGACAATCTTCGTGAATTCCATTAGATTGTCATTCAGTCCAGGAATTAAAAGAGTAGTTACTTCGAGGTGTATTCCTAAATCGTGCACACGCTTCGCTGTGGACTTGACTGCGGCAAAAGCATCGGCCCCACAATAGTTCTTGTAATCTTGGGAGGAAACCATCTTGAAGTCCATGTTCATGGCGTCGAGGTAGGGTGCAATCTTCTCTAGAGGTTCTTTCTCTATATACCCATTAGACACGAAAGAGTTCTTTATTCCTTCTTCATGGGCTAGTTTTGCAGTGTCATAGGCGAATTCAAAGAAGATAGTGGGTTCAGTATAGGTATAGGAGATGTGGCCGAGGCCATTCTCTGTGGCCGCACGCACAACCCGTTCTGGAGTCAAATCCTGGTACGGAACCTCTTCTGGTCCTTTTTGAGAGATTTCCCAGTTCTGGCAGAACTTGCAGGACATATTGCAGCCCGCGGTCGCTATGGAGAGAGTCTCATCTCCAGGATAAAAGTGATGCAGAGGTTTCTTTTCGATTGGGTCAACATTCATGCTGACAAGTTTGCCGTAGTTCAGAGCAAAAAGTTTGCAGTCCTGGTTCTCGCGAACCTTACAGAAACCGCGTTTCCCCTCGGAGATAATGCAATGGCGCGGGCAGAGCTTACAGCGAACCTTTTTATTCTTTAAAGTCTCATAGAACATCGCTTCATGCATAACTAAGATAAGTGCTGGAGATTATATATAATTACAGTGCCTCGGTGGCTCAATCTGGTAGAGCGGTTGCTTCGTAAGCAACAAGTTGAG
>CAZHTU010000059.1:0-5639 GCA_964535815.1 Candidatus Undinarchaeota archaeon | reverse complement strand
CAGGCCTTTTTTATCACAACAAGATTACACACTTTCAACTCAAGCAATGGAAGCCCAGGTGAATGAAATAGTCAGGGATGCACAGAACCCGTTCGAGGAAGCAGTTAGGATAGGCAATTGGGTCAATTCCAATATTGAATATGACATCTCATACGGGGCCGTGATACTTGATGCTCCTCAGGTATTCAAGCAGCGACGCGGGACGTGTGATGAATTCGCTCACCTTTTCATTTCAATGGTCCGTTCAATTGGGATTCCAGCAAGATATGTTTCAGGTGTAGTATACGGCACATTAGGCATAGACGAGGAAGGCTCATTAGACTGGTACAACCACGGCTGGGCAGAGGTTTGGCTAGGGGAATGGGTCCCATTCGACCCAACATATGGTCAGTTCGGCTTTGTGGACGGTTCACATGTCAGGTTTGCTTCAGTTCCCTCACAAAAAGACCTTGATGCGCGGCTCGAGTGGATACCTAATACTGTCAAGCTTGACGTCGGCGAGCTTGAGTACACAATTGACGTGCTCGAGACTGCCAATTTTTCTGAACCACTTCAAACGCTTGAAATTGAACCAATCGGCGAGGTAGACGAGGCCGAGTCAATAACTGTCAAAGCTAAAGTAACTGGCGGGGATGCGTGCGTTGGTACTAAAGTACGACTAGTACACCACGAAGATTTCACTGGAAACAATCTTGAACAACTAGTCATCACCTGCCCTGGCGAGCAAAAAGACCTTGAATGGACACTTCAGGGACCTGAAGACCTTGAGGAAGGATATTCGTACTCCTATGAAGTGATTATCTCCAATAGCCACAGTGAGATAAGGGAACCTGTAGTCTTCAATAAACCCCTATTTATTCCTTCAGGCGGCAGTGCGCAGAGCGGGAACGACCCAATTAGCCAATTCATCAATTTCCTATTAGACTTCCTTGAATCCCTGCTCGCACAACTAAACCTATAAAAATAGTCGAGCCAAAGGAAAGCACATGCCGTTCCCAGAAGCTGAAAAACGATTATTTCATGTAATGATTTGCCAGAAGTGCAATGCTAGGAACCCGTGGAAAGGTACGCTTTGCAGAAAGTGCGGATGCAAGGATTTGCGAAAGAAGCACGCAGAGAAGAAGGTTTAGTTCTATTTGTGGTATTCTGGTTGGGCCTTTATCTCGGCCTCCATGTCCTCAAAGATTTGTTCCATGCGCACGAACTTTTTCTCTTCTTTTTTAAGCCGCACAAGATTGCGCTTTGTTACTCTGGGAGTATCATGTTTTCCAATCTCAGGCGCGAACCGGTTGAATGCTTTGACTGTCTTAGCTTCATCATAGTTCTTTGCACCCAATCGCTTTTTTATCAACCTCATCTCTTTTTTCTTCATTGATTTTTCCCAATTTTCCCTGTGTGCATAGGTTTTACACATGAATTCACAGTCTTCGAGATAGCCGGTGTGGTCTTCTCTAATATCTAAAAATTCTTTTAGAGTCGCTATTGGAGTATGCTTATTCTTCTCAATACTGGCTTTCCATACTTTTGAGCTCAAGGTCTTAGTAAGGAACTCACGCATATTAATGTTAATCTCACACCCAAAATCTGCCACTGTGAGGCGCAAGTTAGCTAGCATCAGGTAGAATCCGAATATGCTTTGTGAAGTCCTCACTACGGCGTCGCATCTTTTAGTGTCATTCGCTAGTTTTTGCTCTACGTAATTCAAAAACAGCACATCCACCTTTGAGATCTGCTTGTTCACCTGTTTTTCCAGATTTTTCTTATTTAACATGCCTTCTGTGATGCGTTCGCACTGCAGTTCAGTAACTATGTCCTTAATCTGCCTTACAAGAACTGTGAATCTCTTCGCAGTCTTCTCATCTACACCCTCATTGAGCAGTTCGCGAAATAAGGTGGAGAAATAGGCTATGCGCATCTTGTAGCAGATATGCATATACAAAAGTGCTTCGTGGTCTCCGACAGTGTAGTTGCCTATATACTCTAACCGCAGCATCTCGTCGTCGATGTTCGCGGCGTATTTCTCTAGAGTGGATACTATTCTTTTCAGTGCTCTGTAGAACTTGGCATCATCCATAGTTTAGTCTTGTTTTCAGAGAATAAAAACCTACCGGAGTCTTAGTGTCTCTAAGACCTGCGGATTGATTGCTTCAACCTTGGCTGCTCTCCGAATTGAGCTTGCAAGGTCTGCGCACTTTGATGCCTCACCATGACCAACAATCACGCGTTCTGGCTTTGGCTTGGTGCGCATGACATAGCCCATTAATTCTCGCCTGTCAGAGTGTCCAGAGAAACCATCAATTGTGTGGATTCCCATGTTAATAGTAACTTCTTCAAGCTTTCCGCGCTTGTTGCTCACTGGAACCTTGTTCCAGCCTTTTTGGAGCCGCTTACCCATTGTTCCTTCAGCCTGGTAATTGACGAAAACAAGCGAGTTCTCATTATTGTCTGCAAGCAGTCTCAAATACTCTACAGATGGTCCGCCTGTAAGCATGCCTGAGGTTGCAAGGATTGCACAAGGCTCTCCTTTGACTATATCCTGTCTCTCCTGCTGGGAACCTACACGTTGGAACATCTCAGAAAGGAATGGATTATAATTCTCTCTGAAGATTTGATTTCTCAGTTTCTTTGACAAGAATTCTGGATATGCTGTGTGGATTGCAGTAGCATCCCATATCATGCCGTCAATATAGACTTTCAGATTAGGTAGGACATTCTTGCGGTTGAGTTCGTCGAGCAAAACCATGAGCTCTTGCGCGCGCCCGACACCTAATACTGGTATAAGGCACTTTCCGCCTCGCTTGATTGTCCCTTGAATAACTTCAGCAAGATGATTCTCTGCTTCTCTTCGTGGGGGCAGAATATCTCTGCCAGCACCATAAGTACTCTCAATTATAAGTGTCTCAACCCTCATGAAATCATTGTATGCCCTTTCAAGAAGGCGTGAAGAAGCAAATTTGATATCTCCAGTATATACAACATTGTGCAGTCCGTCACCTATGTGAAGATGTGCTACACTTGACCCGAGTATGTGGCCTGAATTGTACAAAGTTAGTCTTGTATCACTTGTGATGTCTGTAACTTCACCCCACTGCAATGGGATACAGTGCTTTATTGCTTTCTTGACATCACTCTTTGTATATGGTGATGCCTTGCCCTCACGCTGGGCAATGTCCACGTAGTCCAATTGCAATAAAGTCATCAAATCCCGTGTTGGGGCAGTACAATAGACTGGTCCCTTGTACTGGAACTTGTAAAGGTAAGGTAGGAACCCAGAATGGTCCAAATGCGCGTGGCTTATGACTACCGCGTCTAACTGGTCCAATTGGAACTCTGGGACATTCAAGCAAGGGAAGGCATTCTCTCCATCACATGCCACATTGACACCGCAGTCCATGAGGACATTACTCTCAGGTGTTTGCAGAAGAATAGCAGACCTTCCGACTTCTCTGAACCCGCCGAGTGTGGTTAGGCGTATCCAATTGCGTTTCTTATCTGAAGGGTCATGGATTTTCTTTCCCAGATTCTTCAGAAATTCTCGCCTATCCTTACTCTCGTCAATCAGTGTCTTTCTGACGGTTCGGATAATCTGGGAAGGGATGCTTGGAGTTCTTTTTACAACAGCAACCCAATTGATTTTGGATTGTATCTCTTTGAGTGTGCTTCCAGCCTTGCCGATGACTAGTCCAGGCTTGTCAGCTTCGATTATCACCCTATTGAATTCAGGCAGGAAGTCGATATCTGAGACTTTCACGTCTTCAGGCAGTATCTTCTTGATGATAGTTTCAGCATTTCCAGGGTCGACAAGTATTGACGAATCCGGGCGGACCTCGATGCGCTTCTTATATCGTCTAACCATCTCCTTGATTGTGCTCTCGTCGAGCACATCTGGGTTCTTGGCGTAGATGATTATCTGAGAACCTTCATAATAAATCTCAGTCGCATCAGCCTTCGTAGGCAGTTTCTTCTTAATTTCCTTAAGAACTTCCATTATAAATCAGCGGAATAATTGGTTCACTTCGTCTTCAGACAATGACTTAAGACCTGATCGTGTGATGGTCACCACATCAATACCGTTTCCAGTGGCAGCATCTCTTGCAAGTGCACTCTTGAGTGCTTTTGCAGCAAGCTTCTTGCCTGCATCAAGATCAAGGTCTTCTTTGTACCCGTCTTCGAGAACACCATATGCAACCGGCGAACCTGACCCTGTAGAACTGAACAATTTGGGGCTCATGCCTCCGACCATATCCATCTCGAAAATCTTAGGACCACTGTCGTATCCCCCAACAATCATCTGTGTCATCATTGGGTACATGCGCATCTGATTGAGAATATTGCTCAATAGTGTGGTCATGGCTTCAACTGAGATAGGCTTGTAATTGATTTTGTACAAAGCCGCCTCAGCTTTCAATAGACGTACGAGCGTCATATTGTCCCCGACTCCGCCAGCAGTAGTGACAGCAATGTGCTTGTCCACTGGCCAGATTTTCTGAGATTTCTTGTCAGCGACTAAAAATCCCATTGTACTTCGCCTATCAGAAGCGAGAACAATTCCATCTTTGCACACCAGTCCAACAGTAGTGGTGCCTTTCAGACATTCTTTCATTTTATCATCCATAGTAGTAACACCTCAGAATTAGTTAAGGCACCCCTCATTAGGGGGTGAGTTTTATAAATGTTTTGGATTCAGGCGAGGCGCGGAGTCTTCTCAAATATGTTCACTCCTTTCGCATCTTTCTTCTTCAGGAGTTTTGGGCAGTAGTGTGTGGCGTAGTGTTTCAGCCTCTCGAGCCCTTTTTGCGTAATCTCAAATCTTCCGGCTTTGCCAGTCTGGTGTACACACCGGCCGATACCAGGCATGTGCCTTATGTTGAGCCAGAGCACGTCAAACGCCTTTCCGAAGTAGGGGCCCAACAATCTAATCTTTTCTTTTATCTTATTAGCGTGCAATAATTCCTCTGTAGCCAATATCTCCAGCAGGTAGGCGCGCAGGAAGAGAGTTCTCGACGGCGAAACCACATGGCGCTCTGAAAAGAACTTGTACGTCGCCCTTGCAGTCCGGCTCTTTGTGTCTTTATCCTTCTTTTTACTGATTCTAGAAAATACTTCCCAAAGACCATCTATGTCCGTACCTTTCCTCTCAATCTCCTCTAGCCTAGCACTGGACTCTGTATTCTTGAAGAGCAATTGTAACCTTCCTCTCCTTTGCGGGGATTTCTTGCCGAGCTCATAATTGAACATGAACTTCGTATGCTTGAGAACTATGCTCTTGTATTTGGCCATGCCTATCTTTTTAACCTCCTAGTACTAATATCTTTGTATGTCTCATTTGACAATTCAAAACATGGCTCTGCTCGCCCTGGCTCTTGCCATGATGGCCGTCGTGTACATGATGGTTGCCTCTCAAGTGCAGACCCATGCTGAGGTCGAACAAACGCTCCACGATAAGGTTTCGACCAATCTAGGGGTGCTTGTGAGTTTTGTCATCTTTAAGAAACCCTCCAAAAAGACCAATAGTTTCACCTATACCTAACCCTGCCCTCGAAACGCTCGATAGCAACATTTATACCTGACCTCGCCTCATAAGTATGAACATGGACGGCCGTATGGTTCTGAGGCACCATCCCGAAAAGTGCTTTGGT
>CAZHTU010000058.1:0-5697 GCA_964535815.1 Candidatus Undinarchaeota archaeon | reverse complement strand
ATCACTTTCCAATCGTTGGAATGCGTGAAAGGCCCCTCCAGCATCAAGAGGTATTTTGGGGAGGATTATGTCCTTGAGTTTCGAATAGTATCCGTAGTTAGCGACCAAACGACAAACGTCTCTATAATAGCTTATGCCTGTCAGGTAGTAGTGGAAAAGACAGACTTCCTGGATGAGAACTATCGGTTGGATTTTCAACTCCTCTTGTGCAAGTGCATGCTCCAGCGAGCCGGTTGATATCGCTCGCACTTCTTTGAGTGCATTGGAGAGATTACCACTCAAGTTGGGTAGTATGAAATCCCTGAAAAGCGTGTAGTACTGGAAACTAATGAACCTAGCAAATGAGGGGCTAGGTTTCTTATCACGATATCTATGTTGCAACACGTATGCAACCACTTGAAAAACAGGGAGTGGCTGAGTTGACTCAAGTTTTTCTTTCAGCCTTTCACCATCTGCGTATGGCTTCAAGATAGTCTTGCCCTGCCACTCGACGCGTTCCCCTGATATCTTGAGGAAGACCTTAAAGAGGTCAGGAGTGCTTTGTGCGCTTCTCGTGTGTCGGTCCCACTGTCTGTTTATGACATTAGCATATTGGAGATAGTATTGTTTGTAGAGCCGGGCATATCTCTTTTTGATTTCCTTATTTCTCGCTTCTTTAGTTTGGGCAAGTAAGAGGGCACACGTCTCTCGAGAGATTATTCCTGCTTTGACCAGTGCCCAAATCTGAACTGGTCCACTACCAACCGGAAGTGGTTGGAATATCCTAGTATCCCTGCCCCCATAGAGTTCATCTTCAGGTATGACCAAACCGCACTTCTTGCATACATACTCCTGTCGATCCAGGTATAGATTAATCTTCTCTGAATCGCACGCAGGGCATCTGGCCATTCTCGTGCTCTTGGTCCTACCAGTCATGAACTATATTTAATTCAGAAACTTAAATACATTTGTGATTGGCTTCAGGCTTTTCTTGCCGCGATGAGCCAATTAGCGTCGAGTTTGCGGAGCTCTTCTGAGTCTGCAGGGCTGGGGCAGGGGACTGAAGGGCCCAATGGGTCGAAGTGTGCGTGGCCGAGCATCGCTAGGAGCTCGCGCTTGCTGAACCAGTGGGAGGCGTTCGAGTCGGCCGCAAAGAAGGTGTTTTTCTCGCGTCGGTGGTAGAGGTGCTCGTGCTGGTCCATGTATTTTTCATTGGAGACTTCCAAGAGGATAAGGCCGTCCTTTCTGAGGAGTATGTGCATCTGTGCCAGGGCGAGTAGGGCATTGTCCCTTGGATTAGTCTTGGAGAGCTCGCCTAAAGTATTACTGAGGCAGATGATGACATCAAAGGATTCAGGGAAGAGGGTGGGTTGCAGAATATCATTCTGGAAGAAACGGGTGTTTTCGATGCCGTTGCACAGGACCTTTGCGTATTGTATTATCCCTGGATTGCTATCTATGCCGGTTGTCTGGAAGAGCAGGGGCGTGGTGTCCCTATCAGTAGCGAGCCAACTTACCATCGCGCCGCAGTTGGACCCGACCTCAAGTACCTGGAGCGGCCGGCCGAGATGCTTGTACTGCTCTCGGAGGTGTTTGAGGATGAAGTCGCACTCTGGCTTACGGTTCTTCAGAAATTCTCTGAGTTCTTCTCTTTTATTCATGTCATATACCTATCATCGGTCCAGAGAGCATGCCCACAGACCTGTATCCTAACCAGAGGGCAATAATACAGGTGGCGAAAAGGAATGGGATGTAGATGACCCCTTCAGACGCGGAATCGCGCTGGAGCTCGCCGAGGATTTGGGAGACTAAAAAGACCTGGATGAAAAAGCCGAGTATAAACCAGGTGAGCAGAGCAGGGATGTCGAGCGTGGTCTTCTGCATGAACATTGCTGAATCTCCAATCATATAGAGTAGGCTAAGAATGAGGCCGTAGAGAGCGGGCTTGATTATACCAAACATTGCCCATAATAGAGCAGTGTTCATGCGCACCATTGCTCTTTTCTGCTGGCGAATCTTAGTCTCTTCGACCATGTCTTCAACTACTGCTTGGAGGTCGCGGGAGACATCCACACCTTTCTCAAGATTGAGGATGATTATTTCTGCAATACGACGAATATAGACTGAACTCGCGTTTGTCATCGGTGCGAACGCACTTCTTGGCTCAACATTCTTTCCTTCCATTGCATCCCAAGAATTGTGGAAGACTGTTGCAAGCGGGTCGTAGACCGGGTCTGACGCAACGTGGAATAGTGCGTCCTTCATTCGTCCGTGATTGGCTTTGTACTGAGCGATGAGTATTGGAACTGCTTCTTGGAGTCTATTTTCTATTTCCTTCTCAGCAAAATGGACAACACGATTCGGATAGTAGATAACGAAATAGAAGAATGTGAGTGCCGAAGCCATGAAAGATATCAACAGACGGAATCCAAGTGATTGAATTGCGAAGGAAGCGAGTGCCAGAACCAGAAGGAAAGAGATGAGAGGGGTGATGACTGCAACAGTCACCCATTCTGCAGGACTAAACCAGGTTTGGTGGTGGGATAGTTTTCGGAAGAGATGCATCAATGGAGAGAACTGGTAGGTATATGGACCTATCAGTGTCGTCAACTGCTTTACTTTTCTGACAATTGTTGCACTGATGCTCATATTCCTGGGTTTGCCTCCTGTAGTTTAAGCAGTGAGAATAGGAAAATGACTGGGATGATAAATGCCTCTACTATTCCAATGATATTAGTTGTGGACTGAGCCGAGACAAAGAGGATGGAGGCGAAAAGGACCATGACCTCTACGACGAATAAGATGAGTGTGAACATAGGGGTGGTCACAGAGATAGTGTCTGATATTTTCTGATACTCTAGTAACTTAGTGCGCTTGACTGCGCGGTTGCGCTCGATAAAAGAGTCAAGAGCAGTAACAACATTCACACCGGATGAAGCCTCCAAAAAGACATTGACGAGCTTGGTAAGTTCGCGGGAAGGGGAACGCTCCACAAGATGCATTAAGGCCGTAGAGATATCGCCTGTCGAGTCGGCTTCAGCAACAACATTGGACATTTCATGGAATAGGAACGTATCTCCTGCAAACGCTGCTTCCCTAAGAGCTTCATTAAGGCTTTCACCTGCCCTGATAGATGCGCGGACATTGGAAGCAAGGAATGGGATATCAGAATTGATAGAACTCATCCGTTTGGTCAGTTCAGAAAAAGGCCGCTTGAAATACCAGAACATGAACATAGCCGGAAGAAAGAGAAGGGTGATGAACATCTGGGATTGTTCAAGATTTGGATATACTTGTTTAGCTATGACAGTCACGAGAATAGCTATGAGGAAGGATAGGAGAGTGTTGCCCACCCAACGGTTCATGAACTCATGCTCATCGCGGGACGTGCGTTTTAGGGCCTTGCGCAGTCCTGCCAACGACTTGAAGCGCCTTAATAGGAGGACCGGGCTCACCCTGAGTCTGTTGAAGAGTTGAGCATACAAGTGTAGGAGATATGCATCGGTACGCTTTAACCAACCCATCTAGACCACCTTAACCTTCGAGATTATGTCTGGAAGGGCGCTAAGGAAGTGTTTCCGTTTGTCGCGTTCAGTATTGTAGAAAGCATCAATGACCTTACGAACTGTCTTATCATCGTATATTTTCTGGGAATCTAGATAATCAAATATTTTGGTCCTTAACTTGAGTTCTTCCTGCACGTCACTGGGCGAACGGAGTTGATACTCTTTCCGGAAGTCCTTGAGAACGTGCGATTGGTCGGTTGCTTTAATGTACTTGCCACCGGATGTCCATGGGTCGTACTTGTAGATAGTGTTGAAGTAGCAGAAGATGCGTCCAGACGCCGAAACCCAAACATCATGGCTCGATTTGGGATTACCGTCAATGTCCAAAAGTCTTGGAGGGAATTCACCGTCAACATTCCACAATAGTTCAGAGATGTGGGAGATTCTTCTTTTTCCGTCAGGGAAGCGCTTGAGATGGATGAAGATTTTGACTAACGGTAAGTCGTCTTCACGCACTTCCATTGGCGGACCTGTCAGTCGCGTTATCAGGTCGGAGAGTTTTTCATCTGAGTGGATTGTCATCAAAGAAGAGCGGAGACCATAGTTTAGTGAGGCAAAGAAGTATTGCGCTTCCTTGCCACGTGCCTCTGCAACAAAGACGCGGTTCGAGTAGAACCTCAGAATGAGGGAGAGCATGTCCTCACCAGTCAGTACATGGGATTCATGTTTGCGCGCCTTGGCCAGTTCCTGTTCACCCAGTGTCTTGCCGACAAAGGTAGAGTGCGCCATGCCTGGAGAGGCAAGCTTTAGTTCCATCGTACCTTCCTCTACTAGTCTTACAACAGACTCTGAAGGAAGACAATTGACTATTGAATTCAATAGTGTAGTTTTTCCAGCGCGCACTTCTCCTGAGATGACGCCTGAACGCCTGGTTTCGGACATCATCCATAAGAATGCAGCCATCTCAGAGCTTAGCGAGCCTTTTGAGACTAGGAGAGGGAAGGTCCAGGTCGTCTGTGAACGCACAGAGAGGGAAAAGGCAACACCTAGTGCCGCATACGGGTCGCAAAGTGCCGTGATTCTATCACCAGTATCATAGACGCTCGTTGTGACCTCAGGACTGCTCGGAGAGAGTGGGGTTGAGTTTGTCAACTTGTCGATTAATCTCTTTGCCGCAGTATTGTCGAAGATTAAGAAATTACTGCGGCACTGGCCGTCATCGCCTATGGTTTTGTCCCTGGTCACGACCACTAATGGGAATCCAGGCCTCATAAGTTCGATATTCTCTATGAAATCCCTATGCTTCAGAAGGAACTCAATTGGCCCGTAGCCTGCCACGTCCGCAGCGACAATATCAGTAATTGCTTTTCGCTTTTCATCACGCTTACCTGGAGTCAAACGTGTGATAAGTGCATCAACATACTCTGAAACTACTTTAATTCTCTCTTCGCGTGACGGGAGATGACCGAGCTTCAATTCCCTGCGGCGACCAATGATTCCCTTAAGACGGTGGATTAGTCTCCAGTCCTCATAATTGAGGTCAGGAAAGTCGTAGTAAAACACAGGTTGAGGAATGTTCTTGACCTTGTAAATCCAGATGTTTGGAGGGTAATGTGCTAATGTTTCCTCTATTTGGTCTTCAGGTATGCGAAGCACCTTGAAGAAAACACGGTCCATTGGCAATTGAGCAGTCTTTACGCGAAGCGACCATTGTTCGGGAGTGAACTGGTCTGGGTCACCAATGTTGGTGACTTCTGGCAGGGTTTGAACCTCAGGAACTTCCATACTGGCCGCAGGAGCGTCAGACTCTTCGGCGAAGGAAGTTGTGAGCGCATGTGAATTACAATAGAGGACACACGGTGGTTTCTGCATGCCGCGTATGTCCATACAGGAAAAATCGCATTTCACTGCTTTTTTAGTCTGCGGGTCTACCCATATTCCGCCGGTTGCAGAATTTTTGCATGCAATCTCGCATTCTCCGCAGCCAGTACACCTATTCGGGTCGATGATGACCACACCATCATGTTCTTTTAGAGCATAATGACCTGCAGCACTGCATGCTTCGAGACAAGGAGCAGATTCAGGAGGGCAATGCTGGCAGTAGTAGAACTTGCCTTTCCAAACTTTTGTCGCACCTATTGGGCAGACTAAGTTACAAATCATGCAACCAATATTTTCTCTCAGACCAAAGCACTTTTCGGGCTGGTGCCTC
>CAZHTU010000057.1:3795-5945 GCA_964535815.1 Candidatus Undinarchaeota archaeon | reverse complement strand
TTCTAATTCAGTCTTGTATGCCTCAGAGTAATACACTGCGTTAGTGGGCTTGAATCGCTTGCTCGCATCCTCTATTGGACTTTTTTCAAGCGTCTCGCGCTCTACTTTACTGTGGGCTTCTGCAACCTTGACATAAAAGTCATCAGGCGTATCTATCTTAATTCCCTTTGCGAATTCCTCAACCTCAAAGGGTGGCATACCATGCGAATCATACAGTTCGATGAGCGTCTCGAGTGGAATTGTCTCGGCACCCTTCTTCTTCAACCCATCAACAGTCCTTTCGACCAATCTCTTTCCTTTGTCTACAGTCTCCTTGAATCTCACTTCCTCAGTATCCATAATCTCGGCTATAGTATCCATATTTTCCTGTAACTCAGGGAAGTCCTTTTGGTACTTGACTGCATTTGCCATAATCTCTGACAATGGTTTAGAAATGCCGAGAGCTTTCATGCTCCTCAACATCCGCCTAATGACGAGCCTGGCAAAATACCCTTCCTTAACATTCGACGGTACTGCACCATCTGTAATCATGAAAGCTAAACTTTTCGTGTGGTCTGCAATCGCATAGATGTGCTCCCACGGCTGGATGTGTTTTGTTAATTCACCTTTAGTTAACTTCATCTTTTTGGCCACATCTGACCTCAATTTATTCAAATCTTTAGCAGTGTCAATACTCATCATCCCAGCGTGTTTAGCATACTCGCTCATGATTCTCTTATCAACCTTGTGTATCCCTGAAATCTTTCTTAAGTCCTTAATAAAGTCTGGGAACATTGCTTCGTAAGCGGTTGGCGTACCTTGAGATACCCATGCAAATCTCTCAAGTCCGTATCCTGTATCGACAACAGTCATGTCCATCTCTTTGTACTTCCCATCGAATGGCCCCTCATACTGCATGAAAACTAGTGTAGCAAGCTCAGCACCGTCCACGAGCACCTCGAAACACGGTCCAGCATTCCCGCCGCCTTCCCACCATGCCTCTTTATAGGAAATCTTCGAAGGTTTCACTCCCAAACTTTTCAAAAGACCAAAAGACAACTCAACAGACTTATCCTTGAAGTACACTTGCTTCTTCTTGGTATTGAAGCAGTGGTGGGCCATCATCTCAAACTGGGTAAAATGCCGACCAGTCTTACCGACATTATCAATATCATTAAAACGAATTGAGGGCTGGGACATCGTCAATGGGTTTGCAGGCGGGTCTGAAACCCCATTCAAAACCCAAGGCTGGAAACACGCGATGCTCGCGATAGTATAATAGATGTCATCCCTCCATCGAGCAACAGTAGGATAACGATTAATCCGGGTATGTCCGTGCTTTTCAAAATAGCTCAAGAATGATTCCCGAACGTCAGTAGAAGTCAGTGACTTCTTCATAGAAGGCTTTCCAATGAACGAGTACTCAGCACACGGCGGGTCCCCACAGGTCTCCTGCTTTGAATTCAGCGTCCAGAAAAAGCTTCCGCACTTGGAGCATTTCTTCCTAATATGCCCTTCCTGCCGGAACAATTCAACCTCATAGGATGGCAGCTTCATTTTAGTAATTCGAGTCGTAGAGCTTATTTATATGTTTGCTTTTGACTCTAAAAAATAGATTAGACCCTACGTTAAGAGGAAGGCCCACCTGCTGTATAAAACAGAAAATTCAGGTGAGCAATTAGCCGAAGAGTGCGCCAAGTCCGGCTGCGGCTGCTTCGTCTTTCTTTTCCTCTTGTTCTTCGTCTTTCTTCTCTTCTTTCTTTTCGGCTTCGGCTGGTGCACCAGCTGCAGGGGCAGCGGCGGCTGCAGGTGCGGCCACGGCGGCCTTCGAGATGGCCTCTTCGATGTCAACGCCATCCATGGCGGCGACTAGGGCCTTCACGCGGGCGTCGTCCTTCTTGACGCCTG
Source organism: Candidatus Undinarchaeota archaeon (assembly GCA_964535815.1). Classification (GTDB taxonomy): domain Archaea; phylum Undinarchaeota; class CAZHTU01; order CAZHTU01; family CAZHTU01; genus CAZHTU01. The sequence continues at coordinate 4,058 of CAZHTU010000057.1, read as the reverse complement.
CTGCGTCGAGAATCTTGCCCACACCTTTCTCATCTACCTTCTGTCCTGCTTCGTGCAACAACATTGCCGCATATATGTATTCCATTTTTTTACCTCCGATGAGTATTATTCTTTCTTTTCCTCTGCTGGTTTTTCCTCAGCAGGTTTTTCTTCTTTCTTCTCTTCTGGTTCTGCTTTCACTTCTTCAACCTTTTCCGGTTCCTCAGCCTTTGGCTCTTCTACTGGTGCCTCAGGCTTAGCTTCTGCCGATTCTTCAGGTTTGG
>CAZHTU010000057.1:0-3695 GCA_964535815.1 Candidatus Undinarchaeota archaeon | reverse complement strand
TTTGGCTCTTCTACTGGTGCCTCAGGCTTAGCTTCTGCCGATTCTTCAGGTTTGGCCTCTTCTGCCGGAGCCTCTTCCTTCTTTTCTTCCTCAGGTTTCGCCTCTTCAGTTGGGTTCTCTTCTGCTTTTGGCGCTTCTGCAGCCTTTTCAGGTGCAGCTGATTTTAGGCTTGCGGCCTGAGCATTTGCCTTAGCCAATAACTCAGAGACTGTAGCTTTTGTCACGATTCCTGTCTCGATTGAAATGGCTTTTGAGTTGTTGAATGCATTCTGTAAAAGCATCTCGATGTTGCCTTTTGTCGGGTATGCCACACCCATAGAGAGCTGGAATGCTCTCTGGAAAGCGGACTGCATGTCTGCAAGGTACTTGTCCTCGTCAATAGCTAGCAAGTCCTTGAGGAATATTTCACCCTTTTCTGAAGCTGCAAGCAGGTCGAGACCGATTTCCATCGGTTCGATTCCCAGTTTAGCGAGCATCTCTGCGAGTTTTGCTTCAATTGCTTCGCCTTCCTTAACCACAATCTTATCTTCGGTGATGACAATCTTTCCACCTTCAATCTTGCACGGGATTCCAACACCCTTCAGATCTCCGAGCACAGGCCCTGCAGGGAATGGTGTTTCACCTTTCTTGACCAGAATATCTTCTGGGGCAAGGTCGCCACCTTTTGCAGGCGCAGACATTCTGCCATCAGATATCTGTTTGTAGAGTTTGAATGGATTTTCCTCACTGAGAAGCAATGCAGGTTGGTCGCCAACATGTTCTGTGAGTCCTTTGAGTTTTGCATCCTCAAGGCCCTTGATTAGTAAGTTCTTCTTGGCCATGAACAGTTCTGCAGGTAATGAAGAGCGCATCTTCTGCAATTGTTTTGCAGGAAGACCTCGCATGGTTACCACTCCAACTACTGGCTTGGTCTTCACCATGTCGCTTATCTCCTTCGCCTGCGCAACTTTCCATGGATTTGTCATTCTATTTTCACCGCCGGGCCCATGGTCGTCTTGACAAAGATATGAGCGATGTTGTCGTCACCTTTTGGCAATCTTCGCTTCAAGACTGTTAATATGGCATTAGCATTAGCCTTTAACTGGTCTGTTCCCATATCCTCAGTTCCAATAGGAGTGTGAATAACAGGTTGGTCCCTTACCTTGACCCTGACTGATCTTTTAAGCCTCTCAGCAAAAGGCTTCGGGTCGGCCTGAGGTGGGATCGGTTTGGGCATCTTTCCTTTTGGTCCCATAACTGCACCCATTGATTTACCAATCTGTGCCATGAAATTCGGCTGTGAAAGGAAGTACTCATACTGCCTTACAGCCTTGCGAGTCTTTCGCTTGTCTTTGCCAAATACCTCGATGTCTGCAGGAGTAAAAAGCGTCAATTGCGCCTTTTTGGCCTTTTCTGCAAGCTCGCCCTCAGCAAAGATGGCAATCTCAAAATCTCTACCTCGTCCATGGGGTAGAACAACTTCTTCGGAGAATTTGCTCTCCTGTTTCTTTAAATCAATATTCTTGAGCCTAATAGCAAGGTCAATACTCTGTGTGAACTTGCGTTTCTTTGACTTCTGTTTAGCTTCGTCTATCGCTTTATTCAATTCCAAAATGAACCCTCCTGCCTAAGCAGTACTGTGGGAAGTACTCTCTATTTGCCAAAGTGGCTTAAATATGTTTCCTCAAACCTTGATTTTATGCGCAGCCATAATCTCTTGGACATCGCCCGTAATCTTTCCAATAATTGTTTCTATTGTCTTGTCGAAGGCGACATTATTCACTACTGGAACACCATGGCTTGAGCTCTGTTCGACCAGATAGGACTGAATTTTTCGAATATTATTGAGCTCTTTTAGATAGTCGTCCGCAACTCTTGCTGAATATTCACTTCGTTGGAAGAATCTGACCTTATGCGCGTCCTCACTCTCGATATTGAGTGTTATTGCACTCAGACACGGGTTTTCAAGCAGTTCACGGTTTAGAATACTCGGGAGAATATGGATACCTTCAATAAGTACGTCTGTTCCTTCTTTCAGGGCGCGTTCAATAATGGCTTCGATTCCAACCAAAACGTGTTTTGCCTGTTCCACATATCCAACAGCGATTTTGTCTTCACCAGGGGCAATTGGCACCCTAAGCGTTTCCCATGCTGCATAAGTGGAGACATGGATATCTGGCAAAATTTCCTCAGAGAACATAGTTCTCAAGATTTGGCGCACATAATCAGTACCAATGACGTTTCTTATTCCAAGCCTGTGAGCGACTTCCAAAGCGACAGTACTTTTTCCTGAACCTGTTGCTCCGCCAACCAGAACAATCAGAGGCTCCTTAATCTTTTTATCGACCCTTGCGTCTCTGTACGCCTGCCAGACTTGATATCTCTCTGCAAGGTCAGGATTGATTTCAGATAAATGCTTGATGGTGAGTTTTTTGATAGTTGCAGGAGTCACGAATCGCTTTCCTTTGTCTTTCAATTCCTCGCCAATCTTTCTGGCAATGGCATGTGCCTTTTCTGGATAGATACCCGTAGGCATGATTTCCTGGGCCAGCACCCAAGGTGAGAAAGGTAATACATATTCTCCTTCCTTTACGAATATCTCGTCTTTCATCAATCCCTCGTTCGTTTAGTCGTTTTTAAATGTTTCCAGTTCTATCCTGCCTATCCTAAGCGCTTTAGTATTAAAAATGCTCCTCCTGCTGCAATCACGCTCGCGAACAGGGTTGAAGCCGCGGCACCCACCATCCCATATACTGGAATAAGGCTTACGTTCAGTAGGACATCAATCAAAAGCACCAACAGAGTAAACACTGCAACTTCTTTTGCCTTTCCTAATCCTTGAAGCGAAGCAGCAAATATCTTGTAGAGTCCAATAAAGAAACTGGCCAGTGCCAGAATCCTGAGGACTAGAATAGTTTCGAGAGTGACATACTCACTTCCGAAAAGGATAATGAAGTATTGTGGAAACGCAATGAGGACCAAAATTCCAAAGAGAACGAGGATTGAGATTAGGGAAGCCTTCTTTGTTAATGCTTTAGTCTTATCCTTTCTTGCAGAGACTTCAGGGAGCAAAACAGTAGCAATCGACGAAAAGGCGATTAATGGAATCCGTGCGAGCGGACCAGCCGCCGCGTACATAGCTACAGTTCCAAGAGGAAACCACATCTTTAGGAACAAAAGGTCAATATTGAGGATGAATGCATCCACGACCCGCGTCACGGCAATCGGTAGCGCATAATTGACAACACGCTTGAACTCTGTGAAAGACGCTCTTTCTATTTCCTTTCGCACTAGGAAAAAGACAAATGCGAGAACAAGAACAAAACTCAATGGAATCCCTGCCACTGCGCCAAATATCCCATACCCTCCAAGAATCAAACCGAGCGCAATTACAAACTTCGAAATTTCTTGAAGCGCTTGGCTCACACCAAAGGCATCAGTCCGCTTTGCTCCTTGCAGTAATCCGCGACCAACTGCCATCATCATTCCTATCGGAAGGGCAGCCGCGATGAGTACTAGGAGAGAGAATGGCAAGTCAGTCCAACTCAAGAGCGGGCTGGCCAAAATAAGCAGTATCCCAAGTGCGGCACCAAGAATAGCAAAGTAGTAGGAAGCACCAAATACTCTTTTTCCTTCAGCCCTAAATTTAGCTATTGCAGGAGGTATAGCTGAGAGCAGGACTAATGAAACAAGATTAACCAAGGCAAGCGCCACAG
>CAZHTU010000056.1:0-5958 GCA_964535815.1 Candidatus Undinarchaeota archaeon | reverse complement strand
AAGGGTTCTGGCGAGGTACTAAAAGCAGTGCAGGAATGCTGGGCGTCCCTATTCGAGCCACGGTCTATATATTATAGAGTCAGAAAGGGTTTTGCGCACGAAAAAGTTTCCATCGCAGTAATAGTCCAGAAGATGGTCATTTCTGACAAAGCGGGAGTCATGTTCACGATTCATCCAGCTACCGGAGACCAATCCACAATTGTGATAGAAGCTGGTTTCGGCCTTGGTGAATCTGTGGTCTCAGGCTCAATCACACCTGATACATATGTAGTAGACAAAGAATCCCTGCGAATCAAACAGAAAGAAATAGCTGAACAAGAATGGTTGTGGGAAGGTTCCTTGGAAGGCGGCAAGAAAAAGAAAGACATTAATCCTGCGATGAGAAAAGAGCAAAAGATTTCAGACGTGGAAATCGCCCAAATCGCGAAGCTGGGTTCACAGATAGAAGAGCACTATGCGTTCCCGCAGGACATCGAATGGTGCATTGAAAAAGGAAAATCATACATTGTCCAATCACGACCTGTCACTGCCAAGCTTGAAGGCTTGAAGGATGTCGAAGAGACGCTCAACAAGCCTGCTCCGAAAAAAGAAAAGCAAAAGAAGAAAAAAGAGAAACCCAACGAGCACAAGCCAAAAGAGCCGAAAGAAGAGGTGAAGGAGAAACCCAAAGAACCTGAACCCGACCACGAAGAACCAAAAGAATCAGAACCTGCCCCTGAACCTATCGAGGAAGAAAAAGAACCTGAAGTCGAGCAAGAAGAGGAACCCACCGGAGAGAAGGAAATACTAGTCAAAGGCCTTGCTGCGAGTCCTGGACTCGCCACAGGAAAGGTTGTACAGATAAAAGACTCCTCTGAGTTGAGTAAAGTCAAAGAGGGCAATATTCTCGTGGCAGAGATGACTGACCCGAGCATGGTCCCGGCCATGGAAAAGGCTGCGGCTATTGTTACAAACGAAGGTGGCTTAACTGCACATGCAGCTATCGTTTCGCGAGAATTAAGAATTCCGTGCGTCGTTGGTACTCAAACAGCTACCGAAGTCTTGGAAGAAGGAATGACTGTAACTGTGGATGCGGTCCGAGGTATTGTTTACCGTGGTAAGGTCGAGGTCGAAGAAGTCGAAGAGTACAAGGCTGCCGAACCTACTACTGCTGCAACAAGCAAAGCAATCACCGGAACAAAAGTCAAAGTCAACATCGACTTTCCGAAGATGGCCCAGGACGCGGAAAATACAGGCGCAGATGGTGTCGGCCTCCTCCGAGCCGAACACATGATTATCACCTTAGGCAAACATCCGTCCGAATTCATCAAGGAAGGCGAGGACAATGAGCTTGTCGACAAGCTCACAGAAGGCATCCAAAAGGTTGCGGAAGTATTCCATCCGAAACCTGTCTGGTATCGAACGCTCGATGCACCCACTGACGAGTTCAGGGGACTTGAAGGTGGAGAGGACGAGCCTGAAGAAGCGAACCCGATGCTCGGCTGGCGTGGCATCCGAAGGGGATTGGACCAGCCAGACCTCTTAAAGGCCGAATTCCGTGCGCTCAAAAAAGTTTATGAAGCCGGGTCAACACACCTAGGTGTCATGATTCCGCTCGTCCAAAATGCTGAAGAAGTGGCACAAGCAAAAAAAATAGCTGAAGAAGTTGGCTTGCCGAAAGATATGGAATTCGGAGTCATGATTGAAACCCCTGCTGCTGCATTAACAGCTGACGAACTCGTCCAGCAGGATATTGACTTCATCTCTTTTGGGACTAATGATTTAACCCAATACACGCTCGCAGTGGACCGGGACAATGGTCTTGTGGCCAAAAAGTACAATCCGATGCACCCTGCAATCTTGAGGCAGATAGAGTATGCAGTCAAAATTTGCCAGGAAGCAGGTGTGAAGACAAGTATCTGCGGTCAGGCTGGTTCAGACCCAGAGATGGTCAAGTTCCTTGTCAGATTAGGAATCGACAGCATCAGCGCCAATATTGATTCAGTCGGAATCGTACGAGAAGTCGTCGTCCGCGAAGAGACGAAACTGCTTTTGGAATTGGCGCGTAAAAGGCACGAAGAACAAGAGTAAACAGCAAGCTTCTGTCGCGAGTATAGTAATCTTTTAGTACTCAAGACGTTTTACATTTCTGGGATGCAGAAGTGCAGTTTTCGCAGGCAAGGCCTTACGACTGTAGCTTTCTTGCTCGCTCTGCTTCTAATCCCACAAGTTCTCAGTGCTTTTACTGTCGAAAAAGATTTCCAGGCGAGCTTCAGGGTCCAAAAACCGCTTCTGAGGGCGGACGCGCGTCCGCTCAAAGAGAAGATTGAACCTTTTAGGGAAAAGTTCGCCAAAGGAATGCTCAGGAAGATAGAACGTGAAGCTGTGAAAATCGAGGAGGATGAAGCGAAACCTCGTCGCGGGCTCATCAGGGCTATGGGCATCACAAGGGCTAAGGAAAAGAAGTATGAAATAATTGTTCTTACAGACAAAAACGACAAGCGCAATGTAGCTCGAATCGGTAAGAAGAGCCACGAATTCCAGTTTATAGACGCGGTAGCTATGGAAGTCACTGAAGAGCAATTGCTTCACGTGGCGAGCCGCCAAGGTGTCCAAAAGATTTATGAGAATTCAGTCAGGTCTGTCCCGCCGGTAGTGGACGACCATTTGACTCTGCAAACATCTGTTAATTCGTCTTTTGCTGCGCACGCATGGGCATCGGGATACGATGGCAAAGGAATAGTGGTCGCAGTCACAGATACTGGAGTCAGATATACACATGATGATTTCGGCGGATGTTCGCTCGCAACCATCCAGGCAGGGAATTGTCCGAAGATTGTTGCAGGTTACGATTTCCAAAACGATGATTCTGACCCAGATGATGACCATGGACACGGAACCCATTGTGCAGGGATTGTGGGTGCGAATGGTACAATAAAAGGAGTGGCACCTGAAGCGAGAATAATGCCACTCAAGGTCTGCTCATCAGGAGGGAGTTGTCCAACTGCCACGGCCATGAAAGCGTGGGAGTATGCTTACCTCAATGGCGCAAAAGTTATCAGTTATTCTATCGGCGCGCAGAGCCGGCCAGAGGATGGGAAGGACGTGCTGAGCCTTTTGGGCAATGAACTGTCCAAAAGGGGAGTATTGGTTGTCACTTCAGCAGGGAATGACTATGATGTTGGGGGATTAGGATACTTTGGTGTCACAAAGTATGTGATGACCGTGGCTTCACAAGATGATAAGGGAACTGTTGACGTGAGTGATGATGATATCTCGAGTTTCAGCTCGCGCGGGCCGGCAGACTTTGGATATTTTAAGCCAGATCTCGCCGCACCTGGGAATAGCATTTACTCAACGGATAAAGATGCAGATGATGACTATACTACACTAAGTGGAACGTCCATGGCCTGTCCGCATGTCGCTGGTGCGGCTGCCGTGCTCCTAGAGAAGAATTCATCCTATAAACCACAGGACGTCATTCGGTTGTTGACACAGACCACGTATGATATCGGCGAGAACATGTTCACGCAGGGTTCCGGAGGCATGAATGTAAGCCATGCACTCACGACTGAACTGGTAGCTTATGTCGACGAGACCGAAGACAGGTGGGTCGAAATAGGGATTCCAGGCCAACAAATAGACCTCAATCTGACCATCCACAACCTCGGGAATACTTCAAGGAATGTGAGCTTCTCTGCACTCAACCTCACTGTGGCTTCGGGCGGTGCCGTGATTGTGAATAGCAGTTTTACCTTCCCATATGTTGACATTGATACTGGCGCGAGTACCACGAAAACCTTGACGCTCGACATTCCATCAGATGCAGAGCCAGGCATCTACGGTTCCCGCCTCACGCTCGGTACCAACGAATCTTGGTCGATTGCAGTACCACTGGCAGTGTCGGTTGCGCCAAACACGAGCAGCTGGAGTGTGAGTGATACTGTGGACAATGAAGAGGTCGGGGCGAATGTCGAAATGGGTGATGGGTATTTCTACCCATTCTACATCCCGACCAATAGTTCCAAGATCACGTTCACGCTCGAATGGTCTGTGAACAATGACAATCTTGACTTGTATGTCTATGACATCTATGGAGATACTGCAAGCTCTGCGACCAGTGGGAATGGGGTCGCTCCTGAAACAGTAACAATACAGAATCCAAACCAGGGTGTGTACTGGGCTGAAGTGTATGCTTCCACTTTAACCCCAGCATCGCAGACATTCACACTCAACTTCACATCCGAGAGCAATGTCTCCATGGTCCAAGAGAGCATCGCGACGACCATGTATGGCAACAATCTCAGAGAGTTCACATTAACACTCTCTAGCCCGTACGCACAGACTGGCCTACTACTCGAACCCAAAAAGACCTACAACAAGAACTGGACGGAAAACAATCAAGTACCACCAGGCCTCGGCGGCCTCAGTGGTCACAGATTCGGGACATATTCAAAAGGACTGAATGGTTCGCTCACCAAGAACACAACACATGTTGACGTACTGATGAACTGGGGCAACAAGTCCAACAACTTCTACATGACCTTGAGCGAATGGCGGGATGCAGATCAGGACAGGACTGTGGACTTGGGCGAATACAACAATCATAGATTCTACTCGACGGATTACTACGCATATGACAGTGAGGTTGCGACGTATGACAACAACGAGACATTCATCAACGCCTACGTAGGCGAGTACCTCGCTGATGCTGACGTTGATGATATTGTAATCGTAGTGGTATCCAATGCCATACCCGACATCAGTGACAGATACAACCTCTCGGTCAATGTCACTGACCTGACCACCTGGACCGATATCACTGCAAGCCCTGCAAACATCTCATCGATAGCTGCGGACGGGTCTGAGACCATCCGGGTCCAGATAAACACTTCAGGACTGGCCAACGAGAGTTTTTCAGGCCACCTCTATATCACCGACTCTGCGAACAGTACGTTTGCTCAAGTACCTATCTCTTTGACTGTCCTAGAAGTGCGCGATGCATCCACATTTAATAGTATCCTGTCGAGCCAAAGTGTGAACATGTCCGGGTCGACGGCAGATGTCAATTTCACTGTCAATCTGACCGACGCAAATAGTGTCGACGTTGTGGACCTGGAATTCAATTCCGTGCCTTCGGAGTCTAGTATTAGTGAGCAAGAAGATATATCGCTGACAATGGGCACTGTGACTGATGGAGTATGGAGTGCTGTGGTGGGATTAGACAAACCAGGACAGTTCGAGTTCAAGTTCCAGGTGAACAATTCCAATGCAGCAGAGACTTTCAGTTCTGTCGGCACGATAACTGTGCAGGATGTGACTGCGCCGGATTTGCGGGTGCAGGGACCTGCAAATAATAGTGAGTACACCTCGAGCAATATCACATTGTCCTACACTGCTTCAGATAATGGTGGCCTGGACAAGTGCTGGCTCGGTGTTGATGGAACGGCAAACTATTCGATAATAAGCGGCTGTGGAAACTCAAGCATAATACTTCCGCATGGATGGCGCAATCTCATCTTCTATGCGAACGACACATCCAACAATGTGAACACCTCTACTACCTTCAGAATCAATGTCAATCCCGCAAATATCACGGCATTCAATGCTTCACAGGAAGAAATCAATATTTCATTCTCTGGCGCAGGGTCAGATAGTAGTACTTTGATCCCGATCCCGAAGGATTCGAATGTCACGAGTGCGAGTCTGAACCTTACCGGGCTCAGGAGATATGCCTCACCAGCGACACTCACCAGTCGGATAAATGGTTCCTCTAGCAACGGTAGGTTAGGTCACTCTTTTACATCGGGCGACTTCAACAACGACGGCTACCAAGATCTTGCAGTTGGAGACCCATATTCAAATGCAAGCGCCGCTTTGCCACATAAGACAGGCCAGGCCTACGTCTTCCTCGGCGGACCAAACGGTATCCCCCACGCAAACGCAACTCTCGATGCCAACACCACAATCAACGGCTCA
>CAZHTU010000055.1:0-5982 GCA_964535815.1 Candidatus Undinarchaeota archaeon | reverse complement strand
GTATGTGCTCTTCAGCACCTTCAACCATCCTGAACTCGTACTCTGCTACTTTGTCTAGTAAGGATATCTTTTTGGCGTCCGGAATGTCCAATTTGAGTAAAACAGAATGTATCTGCTTGACCATATCGAGACCTGAAAGGCCCTGTTTGATTTGCAAATCTTCGAGCTTGTCTCTCGCGTCAAGATACTTTCCAGACATTGCGAGCTCTAAAATCTTCTTGATGTCTTCTGGCTTGGCTCGTGAAGACACTTCGAAGACATGGGCCTCAGTGACTTTTTTATTAGTCACCGCGGCTTGGAGTAGATTAACAGCGCGGCGCATGTCTCCGCCAGAAAGCAGAATGATGGCATCAAGTGCTTTGTCGTCTGTTGAGATTCCTTCGGACTTGGCGATAGATTTCAATCGAGATTTGACATCCTCACCTTTGAGCGGGCGGAATCTAAAAACAGAACAGCGGGATTGGATTGGGTCGATGATTTTTGAAGAGTAGTTGCAGGAGAGAATAAAACGGCAAGTGCGAGAATAGTTCTCCATTGTTCTCCTCAGGGCTTGCTGGGCCGCAGAGGTGAGCGCGTCTGACTCATCAAGGTAGATGAGCTTGTATGGGTAATTGCCTATCGCCTTAGTCCTGGCAAAGTCTTTGACCTTGTGTCTTACTACGTCAATACCGCGTTCGTCGGATGCATTTAGTTCAAGGACATTGTGCGTCCACTCATCTCCGTAAATCTCGCGTGCAATCGCCAGAGCAGCGCAGGTCTTGCCTACCCCTGCCCGTCCAGAGAAGAGCATGTGCGGTAAAGCACCAGAATCGACGAGTGATTTGAGCTTTTTTGTCACTTCTTCTTGGCCGACTATCTCCTTCAAGAATTTAGGGCGGTATTTTTCAGTCCAGATTTCCATGGCCGTGTTTAGTGAAGGCAACTATTTAACGTTTAGGCCGTAAGGCAAGAGATATAAACATTCTCAGCTAAAAGGCCTATCATGAGGTTGGTGCTCCTAGCTATTCTCTTAATCTCGGTGTTTCCTGCGCCAGCTGAAGCTTTCGGTCTGTCTGATGTTTTTGACTTCCTAGGCCGGTTCGTGCCAGGAAACTGTATAAGTGATGGTCTAACTGTGCTCGGTGTCACTTGTGAAATCGGATATGACGTGAGCAATCAACCGATATGGGGGGTAAAAGGCTCAGAGACAGGTTCTCCCAAATGGATAACTGCACAGAGTGCGCATCTAAAATTAGAAGAGGTAAACACTCAGCTCGCTGTGATAAGTTTACCTTTCGAAAATGAGCGGACGGAATTTACGGCTAGAATACCTAAGTATCAGGAACGGTACTATACTGGTGATTTCAAAAACGCAATCGATAAAATGGTCAGCGTCTGGACTAGCACGAATACTGCAAAAGTTCAATGTAGGCCTGACACAGCAGACCCAAAGAATTGCCACGACCGCACATATCGTGGGGAAGATATGTTTTGGGGAACGATGTATGATTACGACTACACTGCGTGTAAAGAAATCACTGACAAGGCAGATAAATGCGGAGATGCGCTGAAATCTCATCTTACTCTACTAAACGATGCACAGACAGATCTTGAGAAGGCCTTGGAGCTGGATGGTTTGAATATCACAATACGTGACGGTTTGCTATTAGAATACGAAAAGATAAACCCGCGGCCTTCGAGTGTCAAGATTAAGATTGATGCGCTCAACAATCGGATTGAGTCGCATGTTAAGGGAGATATGGGTGCAAACGACCAGGATTGGCAGGACTCGACAGACGCTGTTGACAAGTACACGAAAACCCTCTACATGCTCAAAAATGCAGAGCTGAGCGGATCAAAGATTAACAAGATGATGCAGTTCCTGGTACTCACCTCCGAGCTTGCTAATAAAGACGACGGAACCATGTTCAATGTCCTAGGCCTCCATACAGAAGCGATGAGTGCTATTGAGGAGATGGATGAGCTCTTGACTGAATACTACCTTTCAGTAGATGCTGGTTTCCATAAAGGCCATTCCCAAATCTCTTCGCTGAAGGCCATGAATGGCCACTTGATTGACCAATCAATGGTACGCACAATTGAACAAGAAGCACTGAATCTCCTCACTGAGGATGAATTGGTCACTTATCCGCTTGGAGGGTCCAACCCGAAGGAAATGTACACTGAGGCGCGGATCTACCTAGGCGACTGCGGAAGTGTAGAAAGATTTCTGTTCGAAGAATCCGCCAATCTGTTCAGCCCGAGTATAACCCCCTATTCTCCAAATAGTTTCATGTCAAAGTCCAATTATCGGGCACGGGCCAGTTTAATGCCTGACGCAGGGCGAGAATGGCTTGTAGAAAAGTACGGCACGGTAGGATACGCAACTGTATTCGCAGAACAAACAGAAAGAGAGACTACTAATGCTCTGAATCTGCTTGATAAAGCTGTAACCCAGACAGAGAACTTACTAATCATCTCAGACCTCGTCCAACAGACGAAGTTGAGTGACCTGGATGCGAAGATTGAGTTAGGGGATGCGTCACCCTATGCAATCCAGCAGGCTCGCACACTGGTGCGCAGGGCCAGAGACACGGTGATAGAGGGAGATGCTTACGAAGTGATTTCAGGTCGGGTAAGTGTGATTGAGGACCTACGGTTGGCAGATGACTGGCTAAGCAAGCCGCTCGACGAGGTTGTCGAGGGGAGTTTGGTTCTAGGCTCAGACCTTGAAAAAGAATGTCAAGAGACTATTGAGGGACTGGACGCGGACGGGTTCGACTTATCACGCTTCACCGAAGAAATTGATTTATTCCACGCGGCTAAGGAAAGGCTGGCGGAGTGCACTAAAGACTTATGCGCTCACGAAATCTATCCTGACTTCATCGCTGTGCTCGATGGAAGGATGATGCCTCCAATACGTGGAATCTACTCCATGACCCTGCTCAGCTACCCGTACACTGAGATGTTTGCAGAGAATAGGGAGATTAAAGACTACCTAGAAGCTTACAACGCAGTGCTCTCAGAGGGAGAACTTTATGAAGAATTCAAGACCTGGGAGAGTACTTTTGAAATAATCCAAGCGAAGTATCCTGGACTTGAACCAAAGGACGTCCTTGGCGAGATTCGTAGAATCAGGGGAGATTACAATAGTCTACTTGTCTTCCTAAAAGCGAACTATGGAACAATTGAACGTGAGTTCTTGGGCATGATAACGAGTGGGAATGCCTGGCTTCGTCCGAACGGAAAGATTGTGATAGATGAACCTGTAGAATTCGAATATATTATTAATATAGAGAATACCAAGAACTTCAAAATTGACCTGAGCGAGCCTTTGGAAGTCACACTCCCTATTGAAGGTATTGAGGAAATCACACTTAACAAGGTCTCCCAGGATGGGAACAAAGTAAAGAGTGTGTCTGCGGATGGGGAAAAACTCACTATTGGGCTCGCATCCATCGGTGCGAACGAACACTACCCAATCAGCATACAGAATAGCGCGATTCTTGTGAAAAGTATCGGAGGATTGGAAACAAGGGTCGAACAGACTAGTGATGGTATAAATGTCGTGCAAGTCCAGGAACTGGAATCACTCACATCCCTACCCTACACAATAAAAATAGCACCAACCTACTGTCCGGCTGGAAAAAGGCAAGGCTGCTTCTATCAGGAGACGTGCAGAAGGCTCGACGAGGTCGAGGTCCTAAAGATTGAACCGTGCACATTCGAGACCTTGGTTGAAGGAGAGGGTGAGTACACATTCTCAGTGACTCTCGAAGTTCCTCAAGCTATCAAACAAGAGAGAAGTGGAAATGAAGTGGTGCTGGAGGATGGTAAAGTCAAAGTGGATACTGAGATAGAAGTCACAAACGAGCTTGACATCCCTGTTGAAGACATCCAAGTGGAGGAAGAGCTTGGACAGTATGTGAAAGAAGACACTATCCGAATCGAAGTTGACGGGCAGGAAGTGGAGCATGAATTCGTCGATGGGAAAGTTATATTCAAAGTCTCGCTCGGTGCGCATGAGCGTAAAACTTACAGGATAGAGTATGAAACCAGCGACCCTAATGAATATGCAATAGAGCTCTACCGCGAGATAGGTCGGAGGCTTGACATTGTAAAGCGACAGATAAAGAATGATGGTGAATTGTTTGACAGATACAATAAGACACTCGCTGCATATGGAGTTGCGAGCCAGCAAATCAGCGAGAATGACATTGAGAATGCAGTGAGCCTACTGCTTGATGTTGACAAATCCTTGGACTCGCTTGAGTTTGATGTGGCTTCCTTGGTACTATTGGATGAAGAGTTGAAACGGACAGAAGCTGACAAAAAGAAGCTCCAAGACCAAGTCGAAGACGACCCTGCTAGTGCCCGAGAAGCTCGCGAATACGGACGCAATGCAGAGAAAGGAATACATGACGCAGAACAAGCGCTTGCAAGGCTCTTCAAGCTTGGCGTGGACATCGATTCTGAGGCAATTTCCCTGGCCGAGGCTGGCAAGAAGTATGCTGAAGGCCTGAGATTTACTGCGAGTGGACAGGATAAAGAAGCTGCAGCTGCATTCAAGGAAGCCAAAGAAGAGGTAGACTTGCTAATCGCACGGCTCGAACAGTCGATTCCTGGAACACTCAGCGAAGAATTGGAAAAGCTTGAGGCCCGAAAGCTCGAGGGAGATATCGCTCTTGAAGGCATCGAAGCCAACCTCACAGTACTGGAAAAAGCAGTCAGGCTCAAAATTGCAGAAGAGAAAATTAAATATTTGTTAAAACAACATCAGATAGAATTCAGTGTGCCTGACTTGAATCTCACTGCAGAGTTCGAGCTGATAAACAGTTTGAAATCACTATCTACCCAGCTAGATAAGAAAATCACTGAAGTCAAATCAGTAGATAGTGACGGACTTCTTCTCTTATTGTCTGCGGAAGAAGGAAAGGACAATCTTGTTGAATCTGTAGAAAAGTATGCTTCAACAGCTTTGAGTCTTAGAGTAGACACGTCTGCCCGCGTCAAGGCCTATGAGAGTACTGCAAGCGGCTCAATAGAATCTTTGAGTGAGCTCGTCGAGTATGTGAATGCTAATCGGCAAAAGATAAGCAAAGGATTAAATCCAGTACAGAACCGCGAACTCGATGCATTGCTTGCAGAGATTGGCAAGAGTATAGAGGAATCCAATGATCATGTTTCCAACGGAGAATTCATGACCGCATATGCCGTGGCCGCCTTCCCAACTGCCAAGATTTCTGAACTGTTACAGACCATCGAGGGCACAGAAAGCTCGAACGCTTGGATGCTTGTGCCTCTCTTGATAATTTTTGCTTTTGTTGGACTGCGCATCTACAAACAAAAGCCTGAGAAGAGCAGAATAAAACATGTAGGAAGGCCTGTAGACCGTGTGCTTAAAGAAGCCAAGCGAGAGGCGCATGTAAAGCGTGAGATTGAAGAAAAAGAAGAGAAAAAGAAAAAAGTGCTCAAACGAGGATATGATGAATAATCGTGCCGCATTGTCTTTGGGTGAAATGGCCATGTTCACGGCTTATTTACTTGTGGGCATACTCATATTCACAGCAGCTCTGAACATCTATGAAAGCACTTATGACCAGTCGGCTAGAGCAAAGCTTATGGCCGCATGCAATTCCTTGGTCGAAATTGCAGATACGGCGTGGTCTACTGGCCACAGTGAGGTTGAGGTATCAAAGGAGTTCGAACAGTTTGATAAGGAAGGTATTAATGTCCTCCGCGGTGACGACCAGCGCGAATTGGTATTCTCCACACGCAAACATGAAGTGTCCTGCTACACACACGCAGTACCGAGAATCAACATTGACCAGATAGGAAAGCGCCTGGAACTGAAGGAGGCTCTGAATGAATAGTAGAGGATTCGCACTGGCAGCAGGGTTCTTGTTCCTGGCTGTAACTGTCTTATTCATTGTCAGTATTCATGTTGCCCAGCTCGAATACCAATCTGCGAGCATGAGTCGCTCTACAGTCATGGATAAACTC
>CAZHTU010000054.1:0-6088 GCA_964535815.1 Candidatus Undinarchaeota archaeon | reverse complement strand
CCAGTCCCCTGTTGGCTTCCTCGCGCTTGCGCCCTATCTGCAATATGTCCTTGAAATCCAGGATGGGTAGGATGGTGCCTTGTGTCCCCTTGACCTCTGGGTGGCTCTCCAGTTCTTCCATGGCCAGCTTCTTCCTGAGGTGTTTGTAAGCCTTTTCATCACACTCCCCGCCGACTATCCTGATCTTCCGGCCTCTAAGGAATTTTAAGTTCTCTATATGGAACTCCTTCTGGGTCTCCTCCTTCTTTTGCCACCTTATGCCGGTGGAGGTCTTGATTGTGCCTTTGCTAGGCGTGTGCTGATAGAGCGGGGAGTAAAACGTCTCATCGTCGTTCGAGGCCGCCTGGAAGAGATTCGTGATGGTCTCCTGTCGCTCCACGCAATTTTTGGTGCTTGTAGATTTTTCGCTTAAACCTATCTCAATCACCAGGTAATCTGCCCATTCTAGGTTTTTGCCGAGGGCCGCCCGTAGCGCGTCAAAGTCCTCTTTTGTCTGGTGTTGCATGAGTATGAACCTGATCTCGCTCTTCGGCTTCCAGACCTGCCGCGCGGCCCACCTGAGCGGGCCGAACGCATGCTCTATCAGGCCGAGCGCTACCGCACCCGCGCCGACCTCCAGGAAGCGACGGCGACCGATAGGCTCTGCAGACACTTCTTGTGGCGCCTCGGTCTTTCTTTTCTTCTTTTTTCGTCGTTTGTACGGAGAGGTCATCCTAAGAAGTATTGGGTGCAGAAGTATTTAATTCTTCAGGCCTTCTGGACTATGAAGACAGGGTAGTTCTCTTCGCCGAGGTATCTGATCCGCTTGAATAGGTGCTTGCGCTTGGAGTCTTTTTCGATTTCCAATAACATCGTGCCAGCATTGGGTGCTTTGGGTTTGGTGAGGGGCGGGCGAATGTCGTCAACAATCAGTATCCCTCCTTTCTTTAGGAGCCTGAGTAGGTTTTCCATAATGTGCCTTACTGTTTTTGTGCAGTCCTTGGCGCCCGTCTTGTGGAAGTAGTCTGTACCCTTGGCCATATGAAAGAGGTGCTCATAGGAGTGGTGGAGGAAGATGATGTCTGCCTGTTCGGGAATGTCGTCGAGAAGTTCTTTTATGTCACCATCATCTGAGAGGTCCATACAACGGGCCCAGGTGTTCGGCACTAATTGATGCCGCCTTGGCCTGCGGAGGAGTATATCAAAAAGTGAAGGGGAGAGATGCTCATGCCTTGAGAAAGCGTCCATGTATTTCTTCGTGTTCTCTGCCAGATTTATCGCAATGAACTTCAGGTCAGTCTGATAGTCGCCACTGTCCATGGCGCGCTGGAAATACTTGTTGAGCAACAGATTCTTCCCGCTGCCTGCGTCAATCACAGTAGTTGTGTTAGTGAACTCGCCCCATTGCTTGAGAAGCCTGAACACATACGCCGCTTCGTCCCGGGCATAATCGTTCCGTTCGCTCGCTGGCAGGACTGCGATGCGCTTGTCCTTGGACTTGGTAAGTTTTTCCTTGAGCGTGACGATGTTATCGTGAATAATCTGGTCGCTGGTCTTATCCATTCTTGTACCTCCCTCTCTTTTCGACTGTCTTGAGTCGGGTAAGCACGTCCTTTGCGCCTGACCACGACTCGTAGCCTGCGAGCACGTCCTTCCACGCTTCGAAGTGGCGGAAGTGGGTGCTCTTGAATACCTGTTTGAGTAGATGTAGGTCGGTGGCTTTTGCCTCGACCGATTTGTCCACATCCCCCAAACCAAAGTCGATGAAGTAGAGTTCGTCTTTCTCGGTGATGAGCATGTTCGAAGTAGTGAGGTCGCCGTGGATTATGTGGTTGTTATGGAGCTTGGCTATTGATTCACCGATGCGCTTGCAGAGTTCTGAGCGCGCGCTTGGAGTTGCTGAGTCCAAAAAGTCTTTGACTTTTTTGCCTTTGATATGTTCCATCTCTATTTTGTGGTCTGAAGTCTCTAGCACTGAGGGCGTGAGGACGCCAGCGCGCCTGGCTTTTCGGAGCAGATTAGCCTCGCGCGTTGTGCGTGCTTTTCTGAGTTCTTGGTCGAGTTTAGGATGGCGGTAGCTCTTCTTGACACGGTCCTTGAGAACTTTGCCTCCGCCGGCTGAGAGCACGGCTTCAGCACCTTGGGCAATGGTTTTCATTTTTCCAGTCGAATGATATCCCCGTATTTGACGTCCTTGAAGAATTCGGGATTGTCGACCTCGCCGATGACATTCACGGCGTTGATTGGTTGGGTGTCACCATAGAAGACACAAATGGCTTTACCTGTTGGCCAGTAAGCTAAAGTCCCCTCTGAGACATTTTTAGTCAGATTCTCGTCCTCGACACCTATTGTTTCCCGAATGTAGACCTCTTCCTGCCATGCGTTCACGTTCTTGATAATGGGAAGAAGTCTGAATAACCTCTGAGCGACCGGAGATTCGTTCAACCTTGCTTTGGTCGTAAAATTTTCATGCGTGATTGTAACTTCCATGCTGTAGTTAGTAAGGGGGTTCCCCCTAATAAACTTTATTATAGGATGGGAGATTACTAAAATAGCATGCAAAAGCACAAGACCCTCAATTTGAGACCAGAAGAGGTCGAGAAGTTTTCAGGGATTTTGAATGAGTTCGAACAGCTCGAATTCAAAGAGGAATTCATTGTCAAGAGATGTACTGCTCACAGTTGCACAATCACATTGTATAAGTCAGGAAAGCTGTTGATACAAGGAGAAGCCTCAGAGGCCGTTGCGAATCTTTTGATGGGGCACTTCGGCGAGGAACAGGTCGCAATCGGAATCGACGAGACTGGCCGCGGAGAGAATTTCGGGCCGCTCGTGGTTGCTGGAGTTCTTGGAGATAGGAATAAGTTCCGGCACATAAGAGACTCGAAGAAGACTAAAGATGTCGCAAGTCTGGCTTCAGATGTCAAGAGGGACGCTGTCAAGATTTCGACGGTCGTGGTCGGGTCAAAGGCCATTGATGAGCTTCGTGGAGTAGGAATCAAGATGGATGAGATTCAGTGCCGCGCTATGCGGAGGATTATTGATGACTTGCGTGAGAAAATGGACGTGCAAGCACTGATTGACGGGCTTCCGATGCGTGTGCAGAGGCCGAACATTCACTTCATTGTTAAGGGAGACGACAAAGACCCGCTTATCTCTGCAGCTTCAGTTGTGGCTAAAGCTACACGGGATGCGAGTTCTGACCATGCTAAAAGACAGAGCTGGAAGAGCAAAAAGCCCTGAGATTTTTTGCAATGTTCCAGTGGAAATCCAGGATATGGATGTCAATCTTCAAAGGAATTCTTTGCAATATGAGAAAACAATTTATATGGGTTACTGCATTGGAATAATGCAAGGCGTTTTCTCCTGGATTTCAGGAATTTGAGGCTCCTTGCTGAACTAGAACACAGTTGAAGGGGGCGAAATAATGGTTAGGCGTACAATAGATCTGCCGCGGGTCCGCACACACTCGCAAGATTTAGAAGATTTTGATCCAAAAAGGATTAAAGAGGTTTTTATGAAGGAGGCTGGACTGTCTTCAGCCAAAGCAAGTTATTATACAAAGATGATTCTGATTGACCTTGAGAGATTATACTTGAGAGGTAAATTAAAAGTCCTGACCACCCGAATGATTCGGGAACTTATGTGTGCATATGCTATTCAAGAAGGAGATTTCCAGACCCGTGACCGCCTAACTGTTCTTGGAATGCCACTTTTTGATGTTGAAAAACTGTTCTTCAAGTATAATTTTGATAATAGCAATCAAATCCCGAGCGAAGAGTTCCTCCACAAGATGAAAGGGGACTGGATGGATGATGAGTATTCTTTGCTCAAATTGTACAATTTTGATACCAAGTGGGGCAACCCAGCCTACCACCACCTTAATGGTGATGTGCACATCCATGACCGCGATTACCCTGCAAGGCCTTTCTGCTACCAACATTCTGCGCGCTTTATCTTCAGAAATGGACTGCGAATTGATGGTACTGGAAAGTATTGTAATGTCTCGCGCCGGCCGAAAAAGCTAGGTGTAGCCGTAAAGCTCATGTGCGAGTTCTTGGGAGCCGCGAGTAGGAATTGGTCAGGCGGACAATCCTTTAGAAATCCTTTCTGGGAACTTGGCCCATACATTGAAGCCGAACGCAAGAAGTGCAAGGACACTAAGGAAATCTGGGGCGTTGATATTCCTAAGAGCGTTGTGCAGGCAGCACAGGTCATGAGGTATGAGCCAAATCATATTTTAGTTGGGCGGGGCAGTCAAGCCGCCTTTTCAAGCATCAGCAACTTTGCGCGTCCGCCAATGTACTTGACAGAGGATACCGATGTCGTATTGCCCGGAGGCAAAGTAGTGAAGGGAGATTATTCTGCGTATACTGAGGACGTGCTCAAGTTCTGGCTCGCCTACTTGCATGAATCAGTCCAGGGAGATGCAGCAGGAGGCATGTTCCACTGGATGAAGGATGATGTTGGAATCAAACCCAAGTGGTTCAAGGATGACGAGCTGAAACAGTTTGTATTTGAACCGCTCATGAAGTACATTGCCAAGTTCGGCGGCCCGTACATCCACAATCTCAAGAATGTTAATGAGGAAGAAGTAGCGTGCACTAGTTGCTGTTCACTTGTACTCGCATCAAAAGACCCAATCGACTTTGAGCTCGCCAAACAGGGAACGCTTGGAATGGGTGCCTTACAGTGTGGTTCTATAAATCTACCGCGGATTGCCTATCGGGCCAAGGGAGATGACGCAGAAGTGGACGAGATACTGTACAACAACATGAATGTTTTGAGAGAGATGATGATGGCCAAGTACAAGTTCATGGACAAGATTATCAAGGCAGGCGTGACACCATTCTTCACCCAATCGCGTATTCCAGGTAAAGACGATAACCCTTATTTCGAGCTAGATAAGCAGAGCATGCTGCTTAGCTTCGTCGGCCTGAATGAATTTGCCAAAGCCCATTTGGGGCAAGAACTGCATGAAAGCCGGGATGCACACAAGTATGGTATGCGGATTGTGCAGAGAATGTTGAAAATCTGCGATGAATTCTCCAAGAAAGAGGGAATAAACTTCAGCATCTGGAGACAACCTGCGGAGACAGTTGCTGGGAGATTTGCAAGACTCGACTACAAGAAATTCAATGGAGATGCAGTAATCAATGGTGATCCTAAAGTAGGTGCAGGGTACTACTCGAACTTCACGCACGTGAATGTCAATTCGGGTGTTGATGTATTTGGGAAGATTAAACAGGAAGCACCATTCCACGGTCTGAGTCCGTCAAACCTGATGCACATCTGGCTTGGGGAATCAAGACCAGACCCTGACGCCCTCTGGGAATTGACCAAAAAGATTATTGATAAATCAATTACAAACTACTTCGCATATACCAAAGACATCTCGGTGTGCACGAAATGTAATAGTGCACATGGAGGAGTGGTCGGAAAGTGCAAGTGCGGCGCCGGACCTGAAGACATTTCAGTCCAATCAAGGGTAACCGGCTACTACAGCACGGTTGGAAACGTTGCAGGTATACTCGACTGGAGACAAGGCAAACACAAGACTGGACTAAAACACGCACACTGGCAGCCGTCGAAGTTCTCTGAATTCAATGACCGGCTTGCGAATATGTCCGGCCGGAGATTTTCACATTTGGAGGCAGAATAAAATGAAACTTTTTGTATCTAAGAATTGTCCTTCCTGCCCTGCAGCGAAGGAGAATATGAAGGCACTGTCGAAAGACATTGGGTTCGAATATGAGATGTTTGATATCTCGACAGACGATGGCCAGATTGAAGCCCTTGATAATATGGTAATGTCCACTCCGACTCTGGTGCTCGACAACGAGGAACAGATAGACAAAGACGTGCTGACAAAATCCAGTGAGCTGAAAAAGGCCTTAAAGGAAAAACTTGGATGAGTTCAAAACTGCCAGAGGTTAAAGGTTTTATAGAGTGCTCGCTCTCAGACTGGGACGGGCACGTCGCCGCAGTCATTTGGCTCGGCGGATGCAACTTCAAGTGCGGGTACTGTTTCAATTATGATTTGGTCCTCTATCCTGAGAATGTCGAGACGATTCCCTGGAAAACAGTTGACGCGAAAATTAAGGCGAAG
>CAZHTU010000053.1:0-6171 GCA_964535815.1 Candidatus Undinarchaeota archaeon | reverse complement strand
CGACCCCATTACTTCAGTACAATGTCAGCTCTTGGACCCTCTACCAGGTCATGCCCAACGGCACGATAAACATGTCCAATTCTTACACCGGTATATCTGGAGCGAACATAACTGCTGCAGATGACCCGGTCTACACCGACTGGCAGACCCTGAGTAGCTCAAAGGAGTTCTGGGCGTCTTCGTTCGACTGGAATATCCTAGGGAATGAAATCCCTTACGGTGCTGCGACCAGCGACGTGAGTGGAATCTTCTCCAGACAGAACTGGTTCGAGATCAGGATGCTCAACATCGACAACAACACGATGCACTCCTCAGGAACATTACAAACGACCACCTGGAATGACACCCTCACAGTTCAACCCATCATGTCATTGACCAGCTCTCATGCGAACATAGATGTAGGTGGTGCGTTCGAGATGACCATTGTCGGACCTAACGAGACCACAGACACCCCTGCAAGTGCAGCAGCGACATACCTGAACACCTCCAACTCCAACTCTACGACAAAGGCTCACTGGTGGAACGGCACGGACTGGAACAAGGTCTGCACAAATCTCGATAACAACACTCACTTAGTGAACATAACCATCCTCCAGGATCCTGATCTTCAGAATCCCATGGGCGCATACTCGGTCAATAAGACAATTGTCAAACTCAGTACTCCTAGCTGGTCTGGAATAGGCACTCCTGTCCGGGTGGAAAACGCCACCTGCAGCTGTGTAAACGGTACCTCAGGCGATAACTCCTGCCACGCTATTAGAGATGGAGGCGGCACACCACTGGACGGCCTCAGACCTGAAGTTAGTGTCACTGGTACTCCCTCAACCGAGGGCTATGACATGATACGGCTGACTCTCGAGTTCCACGGCCCATCTGTCGCCTCCTCAGGCGATGTAATCACTTTCACAGGAAACGCCAGTGCAGGCACTTCTGCATCTGTGATAATTGCCGAAGACCTCACTGCACTGACATACACTTCCCAGGAAAGCGAGAAGTCGCTAAGAGGCTGGAAAGACATTCGAGTCGAGGACCCGAGCAACCCTACAATAGTTTCCGTCTCGATACAGTTGAACGTCTCTGCTGAGATGGGTAAGAACATCTCTGGCATATACTTCGCAGACTATGTCCCACAGTTTGCGACCAACTTCAGCACGAGCGACCCACCGGTCTCCGGCTTCTACTACAATGGTAGTGACACCAATCCTAGTGCCGCAGGCTGGCACAGTCTTGGCGGGCCCTCAAAGGACGGCAGCCCTTCAGACTACAATGTCACCCACACTATAAACACCACGCTCCCTGATGGTGGTGTCGGGATGGCCTTCGTCTACAACCACTCAGGCGGCCTTGACCCATTGGGTGGCCTCGCTGACTCCGCAGCAGGCACATTCACCCTCGGCAACGACGATGTCTTGCTCTTCAACTACACCATGAACCTCACTTCGGATGCGGTTGCAGTACTCCCAACCTTGATATTCGGCCTCGACCCAGATACAGGAGAAGGATTCAAAGTCGACCTCTACAAGAGAATTCGAGTCGCCCAGCCTGCAAGGACCACACCTATTATCATAACCGAAGGCAGACTGGAACTCGCCAAGTTCGTGACTTTGGGCACACCAGCCTACTGGATAAAGCCTTTCGAGGTCCACAATCCGAATGCTAAGAATATGCAGATATCTTTGTCAACCGAGATTTTCCAGGACGCCATGAGGGCAGAAGCAGTCTACACCGATTCCACAGGCCAAGACATCAAAGAAGAGGTGAATGTCGGAGGTGGACTTGCTACCTGGGAAACTGAGCTCAAGGCAGGGGAGACACGTTCTTATCTAATCAAAGTCTTCACCCCACCAGTGACCGAAGTATCTCGCTCAATCACGAACCTTGAACAACTCGATGATGACAATGTCCGTGTCACGATGGAGATATTCGTGAAGAACCTTGCAGAAGAGCCGTACGACAATGTTAGGGTCTATCTACCTATCGACTTCAGCAAGATAGAGTCTGTTCAGGATGACACAGGCAAGGATGTCGAGTACATCTCTGGCGGTGCAGGAACAACAATCATCCGTATCAAGAGTATGAACCCCAGCGACCTCAAGCAATTGGTGATTAAGTATAAGCAAGGCTACCCAGTGGTTGTCATCACTCCTGACCAACCAGAGTTTGCTCCAGACACGATTGTCGGCCTCTCTATCCTGGTCATCAATGGTGGACAGCGCACAGACAGACCTTACCTCGAGACAGAGGTCTACGCACCTGACATGGGACTAATCTACTCTTCAGTCCAACAGGCTGAAGGTATGGATCCAGCAGAGCGCGTCGAACTGACAGAGAAGTTCCACATGCCGTTGACAGCACCTACAGGTAAATACATAGTCAACACCAGGTTCAGAGAAGACTTCTCTATAATCAGCGAAGGTTCAGGCTACTTTACGGTTGCCGGAACTGCAGGTACAAGCCAGATTCGAACACTTATGTACCTTGCTCTGATACTGTTCTCAGCTGTGATGCTGTACGTCTCCGGCCAGAGATTCAGCGCCCTGAAACAACGCTCAAAGAAACGCAAGTAAAGGCCCGAAAGGGCCTTTTTCTTTTTTAAGGACTCAGCGTGAGCTAGACACTTGAAAATCTAAAACCAAGTTCCACTCGCCTGGTCCAACCTGCCGCACCCAGTGCGACTTAAGGAGCTTGAATTGTTTATCTTGCTTTTCGACATGGCTCTTGACAGTGTCCACAAGCTCTTCAAGCTCATCTTTGGAAGCAAAGCAGTAGTAGTGAATAATCCCCTTTGAAACCATCCCAATAGCAATAGATAAGAACTTGTCTGCGAACTTGGGCAGATTCATGATTACTCTATCTGCTTTCAGACTTTTACAGACTTTCTTAGCATCTCCCAAGACTGCTTCCACTACCGTTCCAACATGATTTGCTTCGATATTCTCTTTCAGATACTTGACTGCATCTTCATTCACGTCGACAGCGTACACTTTCTTCGCTTTTCCACCCTTTGCAATCAGTATTGAATAGGGTCCGACACCAGCGAACATATCCACGACTGTTTCTCCTTTGTTGACTTGCTCTGCAACCCTTCCCCTTTCGGTTGCGAGCCGAGGGGTGAAGAACACCTTTGCCAAATCGAGCTTGTATAAGCACCCATGTTCCCTATACTCAGTTTCGGCCCTCTGTTCACCAGCAATAATCTTCAGAGGCCTGACTCGATACTCCCCTTTGATTGCACCCACACGCTTGCACACGGTCTTAACATTCCTGTGCACTTTTAGGAGTGCTTTTGCTATTTCTTTCTCTTTAGGCTCAAGCCCATCAGGCACCATAAGGATAGCGATATCTCCAATAATATCAAAGGAAGTAGTAAGTTCTTCTTGTTCTTCAGAACTCAACACGTCCTTGAGCGCAGAAGCAAGGCTCTGTGGGACTATATCGCGCTTCTTTGCTTTTCTCTGCGTGTACTTGAACTCGCCCACGGTCTTCACTTCTTTAGGTGTTAATCTCCTTACAATTCCAAGATATACCCACGCTTTATCTGCCTCGACTTGGACCTCTCG
Organism: Candidatus Undinarchaeota archaeon; assembly: GCA_964535815.1. GTDB lineage: Archaea > Undinarchaeota > CAZHTU01 > CAZHTU01 > CAZHTU01 > CAZHTU01. Next base: position 2,611 of record CAZHTU010000053.1, on the reverse strand, counting down.
GTCCAATAGTCCAATCTTCTGCAATTCTTTGCGCGCTTTCTCACCGCACTTCTTAGGGACTTTGATAATCATCGTTCGAAAATATCCCACAATTCTTTTTCATTCTCGATAACAAAACTCGCTCTGACTCTCACAGGTTCAGGTCTCTTGAGTCCATCACCAGTCATAACTGCGACTACAGTATCATTCTCTTTAATCTTGCCCTCTTCTCTCAACCTATGCAAGGCCGCGATGACACTCGCGCTTCCTGGCTGAACGAACAATCCTTCCTTCTTGGCAAGATACTTTTGAGCTCCCAACATCTCTTCATCACTCGCTCCTCTCATTAAACCTTTTGATTCCTTGATAGCCTTGAGTACAGATATGCCCGCAGTTGGCTCGCCGACCGCAATCGAATGCGCAATCGTCTTCGGCTTCACTTTCTCAACCTTTTTTCCTTGGAGCGATGCTGCACTTTTGGCTTCGACACCAACTAATTTCGGTCTGGACTTGATTAGTCCTGCCTTGTGAAAATCATTCACTCCTTTCCATGTCCCGCTCAGAAGGGTACCATTGCCCACAGGTAAGATAATCCAATCTGGAGACTCAAAATCCAACTGGTCTAGAATTTCGAAGACAATGCTTTTTTGCCCTTCCTTTCTAAATGCATAATCCCCAAGCAAAAAAAGACCATGTTTCTCACTCACTTCTTTCGCATACTTTGCACAATCATCATAACTTCCCTCAACCTCAATCAACCTATTTCCGTAGACGCCAATCTGAGTCCTAACTGAATGCGAGATATCTTTTGGGGTAAGGATAGTACACCTCAACCCAGCGAGCGCACAATAAGCCGAACAACTCGCACCCATATTCCCTGTGGAGGCCACTATAGTTCCTGTTGCATTCATCTCCAATGCTCGCGACACCTCGACAGTCGTTCCGCGGTCCTTGAAGCTATCTGTTGGATTGGTCGTTTCATCCTTGAGATAGACTTTCTTGATTCCGAGTGACCGTTCGAGCCTCTCAGCCCTTACTAATCTGGTCCCGCCTTCACCCATCGTCACCTTACATGCGACAGGATAGAACTCTTTGTAACGCCAATGGTTGAACTCCCGACGCCTTAACTGGGATTTGGACACTTTTGGTGCATCCAAGACAAGTTCAAGCAGTCCAGAACACTCGCAGAAGTAGCGCTGCTCTTCTTGATATTTCTTACCACAGGAGATGCATCTATATTCCATATCACTCTATCTTGTGCGGATATACCTTCTCAAGTACCATGCTCTCAACCTTAACAGGTGAAAGTTTAATCGCGAGCCGCGTGGCGAACTCAAGCTTGTTCTTGTTCTCTGCGTAAATAGTGTACAACGGCTGGCCTTTCTCAACCTTCTTTCCAACCTTCTCATGCAGTAATATTCCCGCACCCTTATCTCGCGGTGCGCCGCTTGCGCGAGCCACCGCCTTTATCCCTCTATTCTCGATGACTGCCACATATCCACGCGCGTCGGAGTTTACCACGCGTTTGTATCTGCCTATTTTGATATCATTCACCTTTATCTCAGGGTTTCCACCCTGCGCGGCTACAATTTCCTTGAATTTTTCATACGCTCGACCTGACTTCAATATTTGTCTGGCTTTGTCTACACCTTTACCTTTTGGTGCGACACCACCTAGTTCTAAAAGAATGCCAGAGAGTCCGCAGCTCTATTCTACTAGACTGGTGGGTCCATCTCCTTTTTTCAAAGTGGCAAGTGCTTCCCGTGCCTCTAATGCCGGCCCTATTGCATACCCAACAGGTTGGCTTCCATATGTCATTGCACATTCAATGTGTATCCCTATCCTAGACCCGAGCTCCATAAACTGCCTTGCCAATGCTTCTCCTTCTTCAATATTCTCGACCTTTGTCCCGGCCCCGACAGGTATGTCAATTACAACATAATTTGCATTTACCGATTTCTTCTTGCTCATCACGCTCGCCAAGAGCAAAGGTTTAGGGTCGATTCCCAACGAATATTCGACGTTTATTGTAAGATCGTCAGCTGGGGCCAAATCTACCGCCCCACCCCAGACCATGCATCCTTTTGTCTTTTCGACTATTTCTTTATTCTTATCTATGTTATGGCTTACCGGACAGAAAACTTCAATCATGTCTGCTGTGCCCGAAGGACTGGTAATCGCACGTGAACTTGTCTTTGGAATCGTGAGCCCTGCGGAGGCAACAATTGGAATAATTAGGGGAGTAATCTTATTCCCAGGAACTCCTCCAATCGAATGCTTGTCAAAAACTATCCCCTCAAGCTCCAAGGACTGGCCGCTCTCAGCCATTGCCAATGTCAGTTTCTCAATCTCATCCATCTCCATGCTTTTCGTGTACATGGCACACACGAATGCAGTAATTTCTATCTCACTCAATCTTCCGTCGACCATGTCTCTGACTATATCTTCCAATTCATTAGACTTCAATACTGACCCAGCAAGCTTCTTCTTGATGAGATGGACACTCTTTGGCCTTTCAATGAACTCGACCTGAATCTTGTTTCCATTTTTGAGCTTGAGCTTGCGAGTTACATCATCAAATGTCGCGATTTTTCCTTTCTTGACCAACTTTTTAGTAGTATTCACAATTGCA
>CAZHTU010000052.1:0-6193 GCA_964535815.1 Candidatus Undinarchaeota archaeon | reverse complement strand
TGTACTCATCCTTCAATCTCTTGAAATGAGAATTCAGAGCAGCAAAATCCTCAGCCTGTTGTTTCTTTAGGGCCGCTGCTGGGTCTTGTTTCGCTTGGATTTTAGTATAATCTGGGTGTTTGAGGACCTCAGAGTATTCTGGGATGCCAGGTATCTTTTCTTTCGGCTCGCGCTTGTGATATTCATCAAATCTCTTCACAGGCATGCTGTCTGCAAAAGAGACATACTTGAGTAATTGGGAGTCCCTTACTGCGAATTCCTTGAACTTGGAAATCCATTCATCAAGGGAAGCGAAACCATTTACCTCATTATTCAGTTCCGCATCACTCATCCCCGCGTCAGGTGAACCAATGAAGTAGTGTTCCTCGAAAGGCTCGCCAGTAGGTGGTTGTCGTTGGAGATAATATTTTTTGAGGTCCAAGTGTTCAGCATCATCAAAAGCTTTCCAATGTTGTATGAAGAAGAGGAGCTCGTCGAGTCCGCGGAAGTAACTGGAGAAGAAGTCTTCACTTATTTTTCCACCTGCAAGATTCTTTTGGACATGGTCCTGGGTCGTGAGCATCGTGTCATATGCTTTGGACAGGTGGGCCTTCACCTTCCTTAGGGCGTCTTTCTTGGTCGCAGAGAGTGAGGCTTGTTCAGCTTCCGGAAGTTCGCCTGACGAACTGGTCCAGTTTATTTGAGAGAGATATTGGTCGAATGGTTTGTTCTTCTTTTCAAGGTCCTCAATCTTTTTTCCTGCTGGGTCGTCAGATATGTCTGAAATCAGGGACTCGAAAGTGAAGTAGAAGCCAAATATCTTCTGGAGCGTGAAGTCGTAGGGTATCAAGAGTAGGAAGTTCTTCTTCTGTCCATTGATGAAGTCCTCAAGCTGTTTCAGCTGTGCGCCGCGGTGAGCGCTCAGAGCCTTGAGATCTTTGTTGGTCCAGTAGTCTGAGAGTTTGAATGACTTGGAGCCTAGCACTATCTCTATGTCTTCATCTCCTATCTTGAACACATCATCATAGAGGGCAACGAAGTCATTCTCTGGGTCGAGGTATGTGAGACTGAGAATCTCCTTCGCACTGCCTGGATAGTTCTGCTCTGCCGATTTCAGGAGTTTGATGAAGTCCAGGAGAATATAGGTGTGCATCAACTCGCGCGGGCTCGCCTCGAAACCGTCCGTGTACTTTGTATAGCAAGGGACGGTAGGCTCATGGAGCCTAAAGTTCGTTTCAACCTTCGGTATCTGCTTGCAGAGACTGTTAAGGGAATCCGCGACCCTCTTGAGGTTATCCTCAGTCTTTTTCGTCTTGGTTGGGTCAATCGCAAACCCGCCTCCAAAAGAGATTTGTGGAAACTCATGGCCTGCTCTGTGACGGGGGAGCGGATCGAGCACATCGCGCATGGCCAGGTTCAGTGAACCGTAAAACTGTCCCATGGCCTTGATCAATAATAGCCACGCATGGAGGTAGAGTCCGCATCCCTCTGCAAACATGAACAACGATTTCGCCATGTCGAGGTATCGTTCCTTGTCCTTCTTCTTTTTTGCACTCTCCTCCAATTTCTCTGAGTCCTGAAGATAGCGCTCTGCTCTGACTAGGTCGACGTATGGCCTGGACTGGCCTGGACTGGATCGTTCGGGTTTACAGATGTTCTCTAGGATGCTCTGTCGAGGATCTGGAGTACTATACTTCGTAGACTCCAGTAAGCCCCTGAGCTTGGATAAGTATGTCCGCTCATAACTCGCTCCTTCGGCAACAGTTACCTTGTTCTTGGGGTGCTTCGGGATAGCGTGTCTGAGTCCCGGAAGCATTATTAGATAATCTTTGGCAGTGTGGAGGCCTTTTCCTATCGGTTCGCGGTAAACATATGCACCATAGCCACCTGCACCGAGTGCTGGAATAAGTAAAAATATTAAGTACTGGCTCCAATCAGAATCAGGTTGAGAAACTGGAGCAGAAGTAGCTCGGGACAAAGGATCGACTTGCATGCCCCCAAGTAAGGACTGGCCGGGGGACCCTAGCTTAGGACCTGCAATAATCACAATAGCCGCTATTACAACTATTACTATGACTGCCAAAGGCAGCCATTTTTTGAGATTTTCTGCAGCCATGGTACCACTCTATAAGAGTAACATTATTTTGTTCCCACTTATTTAAATACTTTGGTCCGGTCCAAAACCTAAAGTTTAATAAACCGGCAGGTGTAAAAAGCATAAAATTCTCTACTATATAATAATAGAGGTGATAAAGTTTCGAATCCTTGTTACAGCCGCATTGCCGTACGCGAATGGTCCTGCACACATCGGGCACGCCATAGGTGCGTACATTCCGGCGGACATTTACACTAGATATCACAGGATGGTCGGGAATGATGTTATCTATATTTGTGGAACTGATGAGCATGGTACTCCTATTTCAGTTACAGCTGAACAGGAGAAGGTAAACCCGAAAAAAGTGGTGGACAAGTACCACAAAATTATTTCTGAGTCGTTTAATCGCCTTGGGATTACTTTTGATAATTTTTCAGGGACGACACATGGAAAACACTATGAGATTGCTCAGGGTTTCTTCACGACTATTTTGGATAAGGGGTTGATTTATCCAAAGGAAGTATCAAGGCCTTTCTGCCCGTCCTGTCAGAGATTCTTGCCTGACAGATATGTTCGAGGTGTTTGTCCAAAATGCGGAGCCGCAGACCAGCGTGGAGACCAGTGTGAGGAATGTGGCAAGCAATTGGAACCTGATGAACTCAAGAAACCTTATTGTTCTATCTGTCACACTACTCCAGAAATGAAAGTTACCAAGCACTGGTACTTCAAATTGAGTAAGTTCTCAGGCAAATTGAAAAAGTGGATTCAGGCAAATAAACACTGGCCTGACAACTCCAGGAATTTTTGTCTGAGCTGGATTCGAGAGGGGCTCGAAGACCGCGCAATCACAAGGGACATGAAGTGGGGCATTCCAGTTCCTTTGAAAGAGGCAAAAGGAAAGGTATTGTACGTCTGGTTTGATGCGCCGATTGGGTATATATCCGCCACAGAAGAGTGGGGCCGCAAAAAGAAACGAAAAGACTGGAAAAAGTACTGGACTGACGCAAGTATTGTCCACTTTATCGGAAAAGACAACATTCCTTTCCATGGAATCATCTGGCCGGCCATGTTGATGGCCGAGGGCGAATATAAGCTCCCATGGCAGATAGCTTCGAATGAGTATCTGAATCTAGAAGGGAAAAAGATGTCCACCTCGCGCGGATGGGTCGTCTGGTTAGGAGACGCGTTAGACGCAGTTGACCCAGACATGTTGAGGTACTATCTGATTTCAATCAATCCGGCGAAGCATGATAGCGACTTTTGCTGGAAACAATTGCAGACGCGCGTGAATAATGAGTTGAATGATGTTCTAGGGAATTTTGTTCATCGAACGCTCACCTTTACACAGAGATTTTTTAAGGGAAGAGTTCCGGCACGAGGAAAACTAGACAAGAGAGATAAGGAAGTGTTGAAGAGAATCGAAAAAGCACCGCAAGTTGTAGGTAACTTGATAGCAGAGTTCCAGTTTCAGAAAGCCTTGAAAGAGTTGATGGCTCTCGCTCAACTTGGGAACCAATACTTCAATGAAAAAGCCCCATGGAAGTTGATGAAAGAAGATGAGGCGAAAGCCGGGACCTGTTTGAATATCTGTTTGAATTTGAACAAGTGTATTTCTGTTCTAGCAGCGCCAATGTTACCATTCACTTCAGAGACAATTTGGAAATCTCTGAACCTGAAAGGAAGCGTGCACAAACAGAAGTGGAAAGAAGCAGGGAAAGCGACCTTAAGTGGAAAGATTGGTGTGCCAAAACCTATCTTCAGAAAAATTGAAGATGAGGAAGTTCAAGCTCAACTTGATAGATTAGGATATGTTAAAGAGACAAAGGAGGCAAAATTAGTGACATTCGAAGACTTTGAAAAATTAGATTTAAGAGTTGGAAAAGTGCTGAAGGCCGAGAAAATTAAGGGAAAAGACAAATTGCTCAAACTGGAAGTGGACACAGGTGAGAAAAGGACAATCGTTGCAGGGGTCGGGGACGCGTACACGCCTGAAGAAATAAAAGGAAAAGAGATTATTGTCCTAACGAACCTTGAGCCAAAAAAGATTTGCGGGATTGAGTCGCAAGGCATGCTCTTGGCAGCTGAGGCGGGCAAGAAGTGGACTGTCTTGACACCTGATAAAAAGAGTAAGCCTGGTTCAAAGATCTCTTAATATCTTTGGTATTTTCTCAAGCAGGTCTGAAGCTACAAAGTAGTACTTTTTCTCCTGGAAACATTCGTCTCCAGCTTTGCCATTCACATAGGCTGCGACCTGGGCGGCTTGGAATTGGGAGACCCCTTGGGCGAGTAGTCCTGCAGTGATACCAGCAAGCACGTCTCCTGTTCCGCCGACTGTCATTCCTGCGTTGCCTGTTTCATTTACTTCTGTCTTTGTTCCGTCAGAGATTATGTCCTGTTCAGATTTGAGTAGGATGACGCACTGAAGCTTCATAGCATACTTCGCAACGAGTTCTTTGCGTTTTTCAATGTCTTTTGAGAGAGCCTTGCCTGTAAGGTTGGCGAATTCCTTGACGTGAGGGGTGAGAATTGAGTTTGCAGGAATGTTTTCTTGGTCTAACAGTTTGAGTGCGTCTGCGTCAATCACTAAAGGCTTGTCACTAAAAGTGCAAAACTCATTGCAGAAGTCTCGGGTTTCAGATTCTTTGCCGATTCCTGGGCCGAGGACAATTGAATCAGAATTGATGTGAAGATGTCTTATCTGTTCTAAATGTTCAGGTGCAAAATGGTCGCCTTCAAGAGGGATAGTTATTAAATTGGGATTCCTAGCAGCGACATCTGCTACTCTTTTTGGTGCGGCAAGGTAAGCGAGATCGATGCCGGTTCGCAAGGCGGCGAGTGCAGAGAACATCGGTGCACCTGTGTAGATTTGTGAACCGCCGAGAATAAGAACGCGGCCATTGTCTCCCTTGTGACTTGATGTCTGGCGTTCGAAAAGCTTGAGAGATATCATTTCAATTCGGCTTTTATCTGTTCGACTAATTGTTCAGTTGCGCGGTCCTGACCTTCGTAGGTCGAGCCGCCTAAGTGGGGAGTGAGGACGACGTTTTCTAGTTCGAGAAGAGGGGAACCTGTAGGGGGTTCGTTTTCAAAGACGTCCAAAGCCGCTCCTGAAAGTTGGCCTGTTTTCAGTGCTTCAATCAGAGCGGGCTCGTCAATTATAGGGCCTCTGGAAATATTGATTATTCGCGCGCCGCCTGGGAGCTTTTTGATTGATTCAGTATTAATCATGTGTTTTGTTTGGGGTAATAGAGGAACGTGGATGGAAAGGATTTCACAATTGGAAAAGAATTCATCAAGGTCCTCAATCTTTTTCACGCCGAGCTGGTCAGAGACATCTGAGCCGACAATCGGATCGAACATGTACAATTCGCAGCCAAAAGCTTTGGCAAATTTTGCAACAGTCTGGCCGATTCTTCCAAAACCAAGAACGCCCCACTTTTTCCCATTGAGTTCGAAACCTGTGAATTTCTTCTTGTCCCATTTATCTGCTTTCATGGTTTCATGAGCTTGAGCAATGTGTCTGAAAAGGGAAAGAGCGAGAGCAAGGGTCATCTCTGCTACCGATTCAGTTGTGGCTTGAGGTGTTGTGATTATTTTGATGCCTCGTTCCTTGCAGAGTTCTTGTGCGTCTTTTTCAATATTGTTGATTGCAACACCTGGCCGGGCGATGAGTTTTAGGTTCTTGGCGCGCTCTATTGATTTTTGGGTGACTATTGGTTTGGAGCGGATTACTAGAACATCGACATCTTCGATTAGTTGGCAGAGAGTTTCTTCGTCTTCAAGAGAATCAAGAGTTACTTCGCCTAGCTTTTTGAGTTCGTCGATGCAGGTCTGCTGGAGACCGTCGAATGCGAGTATTTTATAAGCCATTTAGTACCTCCTTTGCTGCAGGGATACCATCTTTGGCCTCAAAACCTAAATCCCGAAGAGAGTTCTGGACTGCTTCAAGAGTCGTGAGCAAATTTTCAGAAGAGACAAAGCCCATGTGGCCTATGCGGAATACTTTGCAAGCAACATGTCCCTTTCCACCTGCGACTTCGACATTGTACTTGTCGCGCATGTGTGCTATTACTTTGTTTGAATCTACTGGTGAGCAGATTGAGGTCACAGTCTGGGAAA
>CAZHTU010000051.1:0-6284 GCA_964535815.1 Candidatus Undinarchaeota archaeon | reverse complement strand
CAGTAAGCTCAAGGAGAACCTGACGGACATAGCTGAGCTGACCACGGTTGAGGCATATGGGCGTGAAAAACTCAATATAAAGATGCCCAAAGACATAGATGATGTCGAGCCTTATCCTTGGGAAGATAGGTTGTACCCGGTCTCTGGGAGGGCAAAACTGGCAAGAGAACTGTACAAGTTCAATAACGGCCCACTCTCTGCCTAAATTGTGTGCTTTTTCCCGTTGTTTAACAAGTGAATTGTTTTACCCAAATCGTAGTTACGATTAGTGAACTCGTTCAGGACATTCATCTCATCTGCGAGTTTGGCGTATTCGGCTCGCTTGACAATATCTCCATGACATGGAACAATGTGTTCGGGTCTGAAGATTTCGAGCAGGTCACGATGGTCTTCCTTGCTTGCGTGGCCTGAGACATGTACCTGTTCAAACAGGCGGGCGCCCTGATGTTTTAGCTTTGTTGTTAACCTGTAATGGTTGTCCTGATTGATTGGGCTGGGAATGACCTGTGAGGAGAAGATTATCTCATCTCCTGGGTCAACTGTGTACGGGAACATCTTGTCTGCGAGACGTGTGAGGACGCTTCCAGGTTCACCTTGGTGGCCAGTACACAGCATCAAGTAGTCTGACTTGTTCTTTTTTATCTTGGCCATGTCATTGGCTATGGCCTTACCGCGGCCGGCCATTGACACATAGTTCGGGTATTTGATGATTCCAAGCTTTTCTGCTATTGTAGAATAGCGGTTCATTGAGCGGCCCATCAGGACTACTTGTTTGTCCATCTCTCCGGCAATCTCCACGATGCTTTTAATTCGCTCGATGTGTGAGGCGAATGTCGTGATAAAGAGGCCGCGGTCGTGCTGGCGTCCTAGAAGGACGTCTTCGAGCATGGCGCGGGCCACTTGTTCGGATGGGGTTTTGCGTTCGCGCTCGATTCGAACCGTCTCAACGATGAGGGCCTTCACCCCAGCCTTGCCAATCTCACGCATTCTAGAGTAATCTGGCTTTTCACCTAGCTGAGGATAGTTGTCAAGCTTGTAATCGTTCGCATATATCACTGCTCCCTCTGGAGTGTGCAATACTGAGAAGACTGTGTGCGGGATGGAGTGGGTCGTGTGCACGAATTCAAGTGTGAGATTCTTAGAGAGTTCAACTTCCTCGCCTGCGTGCATTGTCATTAATTGATTGGTGTTGTTGACTTTTGCCTCGCGCATAAGTGAGTCAATAAGTTCTGTAGTGTATGGGGTTGAGATTATCGGACAGTTGTACCTGCCTGCTAATTTCGGAATACCCCCTATGTGGTCAAGATGACCGTGGTTTGAGACAATCGCTTTCACTTGACCCTTGTATGGGTCAAGTATGCGGTCATCAGGGAGTGCGTCCATCGCGCGGAGTTTTTCAAGAGGCTGGTCATTAATGTTGCTGTGACCATCTCCGTCCTCCTGCATCGAAACGACGCGTTCCATGTGGAAACCAAGATCGAATATTACAATCTCGTCTCCGTATCTGACGGCGGTACTGTTTCTTCCAACTTCTTCATATCCGCCGACTGCAAATATTTCTAACATTTTTCTTTTTCCTTATTTTTCTTTTTTTTATTTTTTTAACCTAATTTAATTAGTTCGTAAATGAGCCATATGGTGCTTCCATAGAAGAAAACAGCATATTTGATGTTGACCTCGCCTTCCATATGGGCGAGTATGTAGTATGCACCGGATATCAGTACGGCAATGAAAAGCAAAATCAGCTTCAGCATATGTGACTATTAAAGGTTGAGGGGCTTATAAACTTTTCAAATGTACCTCAGTGCTGCATATCCGACGACGCTCTGCGGGCCTGTAGCTGGTGCCGAAGAAGTGTACTCGATGAGTTCAGCCTTTTTTGCTCCGAGAGCTTTTGCCGCGAGGATTGTCGTGGCTGTGGCAGCAATACCACAGATTGGAGGATTATTAGTAAGTACCTTTTCCAGATACTTGTCTGCGTTTAGTTCTTTAATTGACGCTATCAAGTCCATGTCTATCTCTTTTGCTGTTGATTCAGGGATGTGGTGTGAAAAATCCCCACTGCAAAGCAACTTAATCTTTTTGTCTGAGGACTTCACTATCTTGGCTATAGTCTCGCCCAGTTCCTTGCAGATTTCTGCAAAATCTCCCGGTGGGATAATCGGTGGAGCCATTATGGAGATAGGAACTATCTTGAAGTTCTTGTAGTAGGTCTGAAGGAAGGGGAGCTGGACCTCAATAGAATGTTCTTCGTCATGGGAAGTTTCGTCTATGCGTGCGAGAGTTTTTTCTGTAATTGTGTTTGCAATGTCTTGATTTGTCTCCAGTTCGCCAAGTGGTGTCTGCCAGGTCTCGCGCGAGACACTGAGTATTGAGCCATTGCACCTGTGATTTGGTCCTAGCAGGATATAGGTATCGGCTTGTCCCAAAGCTGAACATGCTTTAGCTGCAGTAGGGCCGGAATATAGGTAACCTGCGTGAGGTGAATGGACAGCTATTGAGTCGTCTGACTTGGCTGGGAAGGTTTTGAGTATCTGAGCGAGCTCAGACTCTGTTCCGGGGTAAAATGAACCTGCAACAATAGGATATCGCATAACTAAATCTGTGGTTGGAATGCTTCCAGCGGAATCTTAGGCTCTTCGCCTTTCTTTATGGTTCCGCGGGCCATCAAAAGTTCACGGCCCATGAGCCAAAAGATTAATGCTATGGCTTTGCGCCCTTTGTTATTGCCTGGGACAACAAGGTCGATGTTTCGAGTAGTGTTATTAGTGTCACAAATCGCAATAACAGGAATATTCATATTCACGGCTTCTGTGATAGCGCGGTGGTCAATCGAAGGGTCAGAAGTGATTATAATTTCCGGCTCTTTGTAGCCTGAGTAGACTGGGTTTGTCAGAGTACCTGGCATAAATCGGTCTGAGATTGAAACTGCTCCAATCATCTCGGCAAGCTTGTCTGCCGATGCACGGGTACTGTCCCTTGCAGAGATAATCAAGATATCGCTTGGCTCGTACTTGGAGAGCATTTTTGCGGCTGTTCTAATCCGCTCGTCAATGAGCTGAACATTGAATACTGACAATCCGTCAGGTCGGACATTGTAAATATAGGGTTTCATGGATGCTTCGCGCTGTTGGGTGCCGATGTGCACACCTGCAGCGAGATATTTGTCCATAGGCATTAAGAAATCTTCATCCTTGGAGTCTGTCTTGTCTTCTTTTGGAGCTTCCTTTGGCTTTGGCTCTTTAGGAGCTTCCTTTGGCTTTGGCTCTGGTTTTGGCTTTGCCTCTTTTGGAGCTTCAGTCTTCACTTTCTCTTTTGGAGCTTCCTTTGGCTTTGGCTTTGCTTCTTCTTTCTTCACTTTCTTATCTTCACTCATTTCTCTATTTTCCTCGGTTTTGGTCTGACGACTGATAATGGGGTCGCGCCCTGTTCAAGCTCGTACTTGGCAATGTCGATTGAGTCGACAAGGTCAGAGGGGACCTTTACCAGGACTGGTGCACCCATTGCTATCTGAAGCGTGCGTGCTCCTACGATTCTCGCTTTTTCATATTTTGTGTATTCTTCCATTTTTCACCTTTGAAGCTCGTGGTGGGGCCGTCGAGATTTGAACTCGAGTCACCAGCACCCCAAGCGGATAGGATAGACCAGGCTACCCTACGGCCCCCTATTGCTGAGCGGGAGGTCCGAACTTCATAACCTCGTCGATCAGATTAGTGTGACCTAAGAGCATGCGCCTGCAGCAGTAGCGAGATACACCAAGGTCGTCTAATACTTTCTTGGATTCCTCGCCCGCATCGGTGCGCTTCTTGTATTCGTCCCAAAGCGCTCCGATGGGTTTTCCGCATGAGTAGCATCTTACTGGAATTATCATTTGATCACCTATAGCTCTTCTGTACTTTTCCTCTTGCTCCGCGCCCTCCAGGTTTCTTTCGTTCGGACTGGCGCATATCACTCACTAAGAGAGTTCTATCATAATCTTTGAATGCTTTCTTAACCGACTCGTCCTTGGAGAACTTGACAAGTCCGGTACCGATTGCTGTTCTAATGGCATCTGCCTGTGCTGAGCTTCCGCCACCGCGGACATTGACGTTGATGTCGACGGTTTTTGCAATGTCACCTGCGACACTCAGTGCCTCTTCTACCCTCATTCGATTGAGTTCTGGCTCAAACATCGCTAGTGGTTTAGAATTGATACGAGTCTTTCCAGTGCCTTTCTTCACAGAGGATATTGCAACTGCTCGTTTTCGCTTGCCTATACCTAACATGATTTCCACCCGAGCTTTGAACATAGCTCTTTGACTGTTATAAACTTTAGTGTCCCCAAAGTCTGCAGATTCTTGATTGCTGGCTTTGCTTCCTTGTCTTTAAGCTCATCTGGGACGCCGATATATGCCTTGATGCGCTTGAGTGCGTCGCGGCCTTTTGCTCCTCTTGGTAGCATACCACGAATGGCGCGCTTGACAAACAAATCAGGCCGGCGTTTGAGGAACGGACCTTTGTCCTTTGTTCCTAGGTCTGCACGCTCTTGGTACCTCTTGAGCACCATCTGCTTGTCGCCTGAGATTATGACTTGTTCAGCATTGAGTATGCGGACTTCCTCGCCACTGTTGGCTAGTTGAGCCACCTGTGTGGCAAGTCTTCCGAGCACTGCATCTTTGGCATCTATGATTTCCATTTTATATCATCAATTTAACTTTCGAACCTTTTGGGTTGGCCTTCATAAGTTCACTTATGGACATTGGCTTCGCACCTGAAGCTTTTATTTTATCTTCTGCGCCAGAAGAGAAGGATAGTGCTCCAAGTGTTATAGCGTGTTCTAGGTTTCCAGAACCCAGCACCTTTCCAGGGACAACAACTGTATCGCCTTTTGCGGTGTTTCTGGATAGGCGGGACAGGTTTACTGAAGCTCGCTGTCTTGTTGGTTTACCTAATCTCTTAGCAACGTCTTTCCAGACATTAGCTTCGCTGGTCTTGAGCGCCTCTATGAGCGCTTTTGTCGCTGGATTTGTTGGTCCTGTTCTTTTCATTTTTCTTTTTGCGGTTGATGCGGGGAGAGGGATTCGAACCCACGCAAGCGCTAAGCTACTGGGTCCTAAACCCAGCCCCTTTGGCCAGACTCGGGCATCCCCGCGCTAGCACTTTATAGTTTTTTGAGTTCTTTTGCGAACTCTTTGTTCTTCTCCTCAAGTATCTTTGCCGCAGATTTGATTATGTCTTTTGCAGGCATTACTCCTGAGGATTCTATGGTGAATAGGAATGTGTCTTTCTGTGGAGACATTTCGATTGCAGATTTAGGGCACACTTCCATGCATGTCCTGCAGAGACTGCATGCTTCCTCATTGTCCATCTTTGGTTTCGAACCTGCCATCTTAATACATTTTCTAGGGCACTGTTCGACACAATCTTTGCATCCATTGCACTTGCTGGAGACCTTGAAGTCTGGAAGGTGCTTGTAGGCGCATGCACTTGTAGGTTGCCACTTGGCATGGTCTGCACCTATACCGATTGTGGCCTCTGCCTCTAATATAATCTTCTGGCCTTCACCAAGTTCAGTTATTGGTATAGTGTCGTACACTGGCTTGACTTTTTTGTCAGTTGTTCGAAGGTCGGAAGTGTACACAACGCAAGGTCCGTCTTTCTGGAGTGTGAATGATACTTTCTGCTTCTTTCCCTGCTCAAGTCCAACATCTGAGTAGAGTGGAACTAAACCGAGCCGGTGAGCAATTATCTCATCGTACAAGACTGAATCATTTGCAATAAAGGTTACATCCTCTATTGCGAATGTCGGTACATGGGACATCATTGTCCTTCTGAGGGCGTTAGCGAATGGGACTGAAGAACCTTCGAGCAGGAACTTCATTTCATTGTCTTTCTTGCTCACAATTTTAATCTTCATACTCGCCTTCCTCGCTTTCCGCCAGGTCTTCGGGTCGTGTCGTGTGGAAGTGGAGTGACATCATCAATCTTCCCTATCCTGAGACCTGCTCTTGACAAAGCACGAATAGATGCCTGGGCTCCTGGGCCTGGGCTCCTTGAGCCATGTCCGCCAACTGCGCGGACCTTCACGTGGACGTTTGAGATTCCTCGGTCGCGTGCAATGTTTGCGGCCTGCATTGCGGCCTGCATTGCGGCGAATGGTGAGGACTGCTCCCTGTCTGAACGCACAACCATGCCTCCGCTCACCCGCGCGATTGTCTCAGCGCCAGTGAGGTCAGTGATAGTAATAACTGTATTATTGAAGGATGAAAAGATATTAGCAATGCCCCATTTAATTTTCACAGTAC
>CAZHTU010000050.1:0-6313 GCA_964535815.1 Candidatus Undinarchaeota archaeon | reverse complement strand
AATGTTATTGACAGTCTGTAAGTACCCCTCTACGCGATTGCGTAATGCTCTGATCCCACGCATTCTCTGTTTTCTCAGAATAGAGTACCATTTCTCATTCGCAGAGTTACTTCCTCTCAGTGTCCAATCCTCTAAAAACATCTCATTGAGCTTCTTCGAATCTCGGTGTGCTTTTTTGAGGAGGGGATTGATTTCTGTGCGCACATACTCAGCCATCTTAGTTTCGAATGTATCCATATATGCAGTTTAGTGTCACTAATATAAAAATATTACTTTACGTTACTTGTTGCTCATGAACAGAGAAACGGCGAGTCCTGTCACGAGCGCGACAAGACAATCTGTCTTGAAGTACTCGAGCGAGAGTAGGGTAGCCAGGGAATAATCGCCCCATGCGTATCCGAGGAGGATTGAAATTCCTCCGCCGACAATAAGGGCCACGAGAAGGTGCTGGAGACCACGCAGGTAATTGGCGTAGCTCTGCTTGACGAACATGAGTGCGGCGAACAGAAAGAGGCCGAAGAAGACCAGACCTGTCTCGACCTTGGGAGCCGCAATAGTCTTTGAAGAGAAGACACCGAACTCTGCGATGACAAGATAAGTAAGGACTGACGCAAGCGTTTTATCTTTTGAGAGCGCGTCCAGGCTCATCACTTCGCCTTTTTCTTTGGCTTTCTTTTCTTCTGTGGGCCTGGCCGGGGCTTTTGCAGACTTGGCACTGAAGTAAAGAGTGTGGATGGCGAAATAGGATGCGATTACACCTGCGAAAGTACCGCCAATGCCTAATGCAATATTGGACGCAGTCCAACCTACCGCCCCAACGCGGAAGAGCATTTCTAGTCCGAAGTTGTAGAAGGCATAACCCATCGCAGTTACCAAGATAGCAGCCTTCATGACCTTAAGCAGGGCGAAGGTCAGCTTGTTTATCAGAACCAGAAGGATGTAGGATACTACGAGAGTCAGGAGTACTGCAGCAACATCTCCTGACATAAATCTGTCAGGGAGTGAATAGACATAATTAGTCGTGAAGTCGATGGCAGAAGTGGAATTAGTAAGGTAGTCATACTTGCTCAGGTCGATGCCTGCAGAGCTTGTGAGACTTGCGACGTCCATATTTGTGAAAAAACAAAGGAAGTATATAAGGATTCCCGAAGCGAAACAATTAAAAGAATGTCAGCACTAACTCTTGAAAATGCCAAATCTAGATGACATCGTTTCACTGGCCAAACGGAGAGGTTTTTTTTGGCCCTCCTGCGAGATTTACTCTTCTGTTTCTGGATTTTTTGACTACGGTAACACTGGTTTTGCCCTGAAGAAGAAGTGGTGCGACGAATGGCGTAAGCATATAGTAGGTCTCGACCCGAACTTCCACGAGATTGAGGCATGCGACATCATGCCCGAGGAAGTATTCGTTGGCTCAGGCCACCTGAAAAATTTCACTGACCCTATTGCTGAATGTTCAAAATGCCACGCAAAGATGCGTGCTGACCATCTGGTCAGAGACAATACTGAGCTCAAAGATGAAGATGTTGAGTCGATGAGTCCGGAGCAGATGATGAAAGTCATCGAGAAAGAGGATATTAGATGCCAGAGCTGCAAGAGCCGGATTAAGTCTGTCGAGCTCTTCAACATGATGTTGAGTTTTGATATCGGACCCACTTTTGAACGAAAGGTCTGTTTGAGGCCTGAGACTGCTCAAGGCCCGTACCTTAATTTCAAGCAGATGTTCGAGGTCGCGAGACGGAAGTTACCGCTCGGATTAGGTGTGATTGGCAAGGCTTACAGGAATGAAGTGAGTCCTCGAAATCTTTTGTTCAGGCAACGTGAATTTACTCAAGCAGAGATGCAGGTCTTTTTCGACCCAGATACTATCAAGGAACATCCTAAATTTTCCAAGGTCAAGAATTACAAAGTTAGACTGTACCTAGTGAAGAACCGGGCAAAGAATAAGACGGTCGAACTGACGTGCGAAGAGGTCGTTGCCAAGAAAATCCTGCCAAAGTTCTATGTCTACCACATGGCCATGATGCAGAAGTTCTTCCTGAACGTTATGAAGATTCCAAAGGACAAGTTCCGTTGGAGGGAGCTCTCAGACGAAGAGAAAGCATTCTACAATAAATATCATTTTGATGCTGAAGCCATGCTCGAATCAATGGGCGGCTTCAAGGAGATTGCAGGTCTCCATTACCGAACCGACCATGATTTGGGCGGGCACCAAAAGAACTCGAATGAGGACTTGAGTGTTAATGTTGAGGGCAAGAAGATTTTGTGCCACGTTACTGAGCTTTCGTTCGGTGTAGACCGGAATATCTTCGCCCTAATCGATATGAATTATGGCCTGAGGCAGAACAAGATTGTCCTGAAAGTGCCGAAGAACATGGCTCCGATTTCTGCAGGTATCTTTCCAATCGTTAAGAACGATGCAAAGGTCCGTGGGCTGGCAGAAAAAGTCTACGACGAGCTCAGGATGGGCCTGGACTGCTTCTACGATGCCTCTGGATCGGTAGGCAAGAGATATGCCCGTGCGGATGAGATTGGTGTGCCTTATTGTATTACGGTCGATTTTGACTCGCTCAAGGACAATAGTGTTACTGTGAGAGACAGGGACTCGACCAAACAAGTTAGGGTCAAGATTGACAAGCTTGAAGCTGTGCTCAAAGACTTGCTCAGAGACAGGGTTAAGTTTGCAGAGGCTGGCAAACAGGTGAAGTAACACATTTATATAGCCAGCCATACATTTATTTGATTAGAATGAACGGTAATGCACTTGATCAGGAGTATACTTCTGAACTAATTGATGTAATCAACAAGATGGAAAGTGACCTCGAGTCATACAAAGAGACGCTTGAGATTCTTGGTAACAAGGAGCTTATGGAGCAGATTAGAGAGAGTGAAGAGGATATCAAAGCGGGCCGAACAGGCAAAATACTGTCTAAAAAAGATATAGGCAAGTTATTCGAGTAGGCACCGATGCCTGAGATTATTTATTCTGAGCGTTTCAAGAAAAGCGTGGGGAAGGTCGAGGATCCTGCAGTCAGAGATCGCATCGAAAAACAAATACATAAGCTCATGAGTGACCCTGAGATAGGTAAACCTCTGAGGTATGAACTGAAGAACAAACGAAGTCTGCGCATTCATCCTTATAGAATACTTTACGAGTACTCCGCTGCCGACGACGAGATTGTTCTTATTTCTTTTGACCACAGAAAAGAAGTGTACAAGTAAACAAAAAACTTTTTAAGCAGTTATTCCTATAGTGTAAGCACTGTCTCCTTAGTAGGGAGGAGTACTCAGAGGTAAAACTTGCTCTTTTGTAGAGAGGAAGCGAAAAACTTCGCCGTGGCTTTTACCTAGTACTTCATAGACAGAGCATATGCTAAATCGGAGGGAAAAATGGTAAAGCTTGAGATAAAAGGAAAAAAGAAAGAATATCCGAAAGGCGCGAGGCTTTTGGACGTTGCAGAGAAAGAGAACCGAAAGGCTATAGCAGCCGTGTACGGCGGAGTTGCTGTTGACCTTGCGACAAAGGTCAATAAACCTGGTGAAGTAGAGTTCATCGAGTTTGGGTGCCATGAAGGGAATGATATCTTTTGGCATTCTTCTGCCCATATATTTGCTCAGGCTATCACAAGCATTTTCCCCAAAACAAAACTCGCTATTGGCCCACCTGTTGAAGGCGGGTGGTATTACGACTTCGAACTCGAGCACAAAATCAATAATGAGGACTTGAAACAGATTGAGTCTGTAATGAAGAAAATAGTCAAGGAAAATTATCCGTTCGTGCGCAAGGAAGTCTCTCGTTCCGAGGCAATGAAGCTGTTCAAGGACAATCCGTTCAAGAAAGAGATGATTGGAGAGTTCGAAGGGAAACTATCAATCTACAAGCAGGGAGATTTTATTGACTTGTGCCGCGGGCCGCATGTGCCAAGTACCGGTTACATCAAAGCAGCTAAGCTGACTAAAGTTGCAGGAGCCTATTGGCGCGGAGATGCCAAAAACAAGATGCTCCAGAGGATTTACGGTATCGCTTTCCAGAGCAGGGATGACCTGAAAGAGCACGTGAGGATGCTTGAAGAAGCTGAGAAGCGCGACCACCGAAAGCTCGGTCAGCAGCTTGACTTGTTCTCAATGCATGATGAGGGACCAGGGTTCCCATTCTTCCACCCGAATGGAATGATTGTGCTCAACGAGCTTATCGACTTTTGGAGAGAAGAGCATGCAAAGCTCGGATACGTTGAGGTTCGCGGACCAACGATTCTTAGTAAGGACCTTTGGCTCCAGTCTGGGCATTGGGACCACTACAAGAAGAACATGTACTTCACTGAAATAGACGAGCAGGAATATGCAGTCAAACCAATGAACTGTCCGGCACATATTTTAATCTACAAGTCGGACAAGCGGTCGTATCGTGAGCTTCCAATGAAGATGAGTGAACTTGGATATGTGCACAGACATGAGTTGTCTGGAACCCTACACGGCCTGATGAGAGTCAGAGCATTCACCCAGGACGACGCACACATCTTCTGTAAGAGAGATCAAATACAAGACGCAGTCAGGGAAGTAATGGACCTTGTGGACCATGTCTACAAAGTGTTCGGATTTGAATACCATGTCGAGCTCAGCACGCGCCCGGACGACGCAATGGGCGATGCAAAGTTGTGGGAGATTGCAGAAGACTCTCTTGAAAAGGCTTTGAAAGCGAACAAGATGAAGTACAAGATTAACCCTGGAGACGGTGCATTCTACGGACCGAAGATTGACTTCCATATCAAGGACTGTATTGGAAGGACATGGCAGTGCGCCACTATCCAGTTAGACTTTACCATGCCTGAAAAGTTCAACATGGAGTACATTGGCGAAGACAATAAACCTCACAGACCAGTCATGCTTCACCGAGTTATCTATGGAAGTCTTGAACGATTCTTTGGAATCCTGATTGAGCACTACGCCGGAGCATTCCCATTGTGGCTCGCACCGACGCAGGTTGAGGTTATTCCAGTCGCAGACAGAAACATCAAGCACGCTGAAAAAGTCCTGAAGGAGCTTTTGAAGGTCGGATTGAGGGCAAAGGCGACCATGAAGGGCGCTACAGTCTCGTACAAGATTCGCCAGGCCCAGCTCAGGAAAGTGCCGTACATGCTTGTCATCGGAGATAAAGAGCAGAAGTCTAAGAAATTAATGGTGAGGAAGCGGGACGGCAAGATACTCAAGGACGTTCCGATGGATAAATTTATTCTCGGCCTGAAGAAAGAAATCGACGCCAAGAAGTAACCGGCGCAAAAGAGTTAAAGCCTTTCACTCTAGAATAGAATATCAGTAGTTTACAGGAGGTATTGACGAATGAGTTGGGGACTTAAGAACAGATTATCACGCATAATTCAGCCGAAAACCGGGCATACGGTCATGTTGGCCGTGGACCATGGGTACTTTTTAGGGCCGACTAGGAAGCTTGAGCATCCCAGGGAAACAATTGAACCCTTAATGCCGTACGCAGACGCAATCATGCTCACTCGAGGGGTATTGCGCAACTGTATGGACCCTGGAGCCGATAAAGCAATGGTGTTACGAGTTTCGGGCGGCAACAGCATCATCGGTGAGGAACTCTCAGAGGAGGGCATTACTACTCCAGTCAAGGAAGCAGTCAATCTCAATGCTTCAGCTGTTGCACTTTCAATTTATGTGGGTGCTAAATATCAACACCAGTCACTCATGAACCTTTCTAAGCTCGTTACAGAAGGTGAAGAGCAGGGTATGCCTGTCCTTGCAGTCACAGCGGTGGGCAAGGAGCTCGCAAAGAGAGATGCAAGATACCTAGCGCTCTCCTGCCGCATAGCCGCAGAACTAGGCGCACACTTTGTCAAGACTTACTACTGTGATAACTTCGAGAAGGTTGTCGACACATGTCCAGTGCCAATAGTCATTGCAGGCGGACCAAAGCTTAACACAGAACTCGATGCTCTTAAGATGGCCTATGACGCCCTCCAGGCCGGCGCGATAGGAGTCGACATGGGACGAAATGTTTGGCAGTCTGAACACCCAGTAGCAATGATTAAAGCTATCCGTGCAGTGGTTCAGAAGAAAGCCACGCCAAAGGAAGCACTCGAAGTATTCAAGAGTTCTAAAGGAAAGTAATTGCCAATGCAAAAGATGCGCGTGGCCATGTACTACAGTAATACTGACGTCAAGCTGGAGGATATGCCAGTTCCCAAGATTAATCAAGGCGAGTTGTTAGTTAAGGTTGTCTCAAGTGGAATTTGCGGTAGTGATGTGATGGAATGGTACCGGCTCGACAAGGTTCCATTAGTCCTGGGTCATG
>CAZHTU010000049.1:2856-6341 GCA_964535815.1 Candidatus Undinarchaeota archaeon | reverse complement strand
AAGCGTGATTGTTTCCTGAGTGAGCAAAGGCATGCCATCTTGAATCTTGAATGAGCGCAGGCAAACCGGGCAAAAGGTTTTGCCATTGAATTCAAAAAGTTTAATTCCGTCGATGGTGCACTTTTGGGGAATCTCTTTAGCACCCTTCTCCAAAAGCGAATTAGGGTCAGTCTCGAAGAATGGAGATTTTCCATTCTGAATCATTTCTCTCTTTTGCGGGTTGCGAACAACGCCGTAAGTTTTGACTCCTGCCAATGCCAGTAATACTGCAAGAGGCAAACCGACATATCCCTGTCCGTGGACAGAGACTGGTATCTTACCTTCAATCAAGTCCTTTTTGAACCCTTCTGGGTCCTTGTTAGCATACTCTATTACGTTCATAAAAACACCTTGCTTTTCTATTGAGACGGGGAGTTTTAACCTTTTCCGCGCTCAGTCGTTCTCAATTCTCGGCGCGAGAATGAATGACAATTTTGCTCCAGTACCATTAAACTCGAGATGGAGCGGATAATCATTGCCAATTGAGAGCTTTGCAGTCTCACTCAATTTGGCACCCTTCATCATCTTTTTTAGATAGTCGAGTGGGAACATTGACTTGACGTATTCTTTTGACTTGATGCCGACGAGTTCGTCCTTGCCGAGTTCGCTTTCTACTTTTCGACCATCGCCCACGGCACGCATCAGGAATTTATCCTTATTTGCTTCAAGGATTATCGCGTCTGAGACTATCTCTGCATCTGAGAGGCCTTCTTCAAGCAGTTCAGTCTTCATCTCAACTTCAGTCGGGAATTGAAGAGAGGGTCTCCGCGTTGAGCTCTCTCCTAAGTCGAGAAGAGGGATGTCAAATTTCCTCTTACCTGCCAACACTAGTTCGAGCCGGTTTTGATTATCATTTAAACTAATTTCAACACTTTCTGTTGGTTTGACACGCTTCAGGATTTGGGTCAAATCCTCCATGCTAACTCCGACAGAAGTGGACTTGTCAACTTTGTAAGACTCAAAAGCCTGGGTACCGAGCTTGAACTCGACCAGAGAAACATTAGCAGAATCCATAGCTATCAATTCAAGACCATCCTTCTTCAGGTCGAGAGTCGTCTCCGTAATTAGCTGAGAGACCGCTTCTATGCTATGCTTTAATAGCTTTGCTTCTTTTATCTTGGCCTTAAACATTCTACCTTAGAAACCTTGGTTGCCTTGCCAGTAGCCGATTGCGAAACCCACCACTGCGATGATGGCCACAGCGAGCTTTAGACCCATACTGCCTGCCATAATCTCACCGAATCCGGCGGAGATCATTGAGACGTAGTCTGTCTTCGCTGGTTCCGAAGTTCGTGCTGCAAATGCAAGTCCCTGCATAAGCAGGAAACCAATTGGAAGTCCTCTATATTTCATGTGCTAGATCCTCCTGTTGTAATACCTGATGGTATAGGGGTATATTAAGTTTACCCATATCCTGGAAGAAGTCTACTAGTAATTCTTTTCCACTTGGTCGGGCAAAAACCCGAATTTTCTGACCGTCCTTGAGTTTTTTAAGGTCTTCAGGATTGTCAAAAATTAACGTGATACTTTCCTCACCATCATCTAAGACAGCGACCTCATTAGTACTTACAATAGTACCAACAACACTCACACGGAGATCATTAGGTCCAATGTCCTTGATGTGGCGTGGGGCTGAAGGCGCGCGTCGCGGCTTCATGACCTAACTGTACTCCCGCCAAGTAAATTTACACTTGATGCAGCGGAAGAACCTGGTCGCAGGTTCATCCAGACTTCTAGTCTGCTCGAACCAGTACATTGCTTTTTTATTCCCGCACTCCGGACATTCGGCGGTTGTTTGTGGCAGCGAGTCTTTTTCAGTGTCTTGTTCGACGTACACTTCCTCTTCCGGCTTGTGCTCTACTTCTTCCTTGACCTTGTATGCCTCTTCGTGCTTGTTGAGCATCTTCTTGCATCTACACCTGCTGCACGCGAGCATCTTTCCTTTGGGAAGCATGACACTTCCGCACTTGTCGCAAAATATCATCTTAAACAGGGAACCCGACGACATATCGCAGGAACACAATCTTCACCCAGCCCAGGTACGGCATCTTGAAGATGCTCTTGCCGTGTAAGGCCGAATGAGGGATTGGTGCCGGTACGATGCCACCGGTCACATCATCCAAGGCATTGTTATCGCCCTTGGTAATGTACCTCCCATCCTCCGTTATTTCTATCACCCTATGCACGATTGGCAGATTGGTTGTCGGGTTTTGGTATATGATTACGTCCGACACTTCGATGTCTTCAGTTCCTACCACTAACAACATGTCTCCCTTGTAATACACCGGTTCCATGCTGTCAGATACCACTGCAGTCAAAGGCATGTCAGTATCCAGGGCGTAACCCATACTGGAATAGACAATGAATGCGAGGCCAAGACCAATAATGAAATCCCATACTTCTTCTGCAAGGTTCACCATTTATGCACGACCTCTTGATTCTCCTTTGACCACCCCGCCTGCTATCAGGTGCGCGATTCGGATTGGTTCCGGAATCTTGCTATGGGTGATTGTTAATGAGATTATGCCCTTTGCATCAATCTCATCCAACCCGACAGATTGAAAATAGATACTTTTATACTTTTTGATAGGGCCTGCTCTCTCTATAGCCGCTAGTCTTTCACCCTTATCTGCAAACTTCTCAAGTGCCGCCTCAACCTTCTCTAAATCTGGTTCACGGCGCACAATGACTATCACTGGCAATCCTGTCTCTTTATTGACTTTTGAAATGTCAACCACATTGAAACCGGAAACCGTGATTCCATCAAGCATGATTGCGCGTAGCTGGTTCTTGTGCCTCGAACTATTAATCATTTCGACAATTTTCTGTGTGGCATCTGTACCATCCACCTTGACAGTAGTCGATAAAACACCATCAAGAAAAGCCCCACCTCTCAACACTGCACCTACGATAATAGCTTCGCTGTCCGTGAAACTAAACGGGCCGTCATCTATGCCCAGAATTCTAATCTCGCTCTTGATTGTTCTGAATCTGGCGAGATTACTTGAACTTCTGTTGGAACTCTTTTGTGAGTTTTGTGATTCTTGCTGAGGCATCAAGCAGGACCTTTTTCGGATCTTTCTTCTTGGAGATGACTTTTAGTATTGGGTTACTAGTTGTTGGATGTTCAATTTTGTATGCAGCACTATCTGCACCGGCATTGTATGCCTCATCCCTCAAAAGATTGGGAAGTGCGTGCTCCTCCCCCTCTATCTCGATCTCGAGCAGATCTTTCTTGCTTCGTAATTTCTTGATGTTCATTTGACCTCCAAAATATACAAGTCTACCTTGATTTCATGTCTTGATTTAGTATGATGTGAAAGCGTTGGCGGGAGATTGAACGGAAGTGTTTCTACCCCGACCACGCCACTTCCTAAGCTTTCAACGAAGGCCCTTATAAAGTTTCGGTTTTCAGGATTAGATAAGTGCAAAGAGTACACTTTTTT
>CAZHTU010000049.1:0-2756 GCA_964535815.1 Candidatus Undinarchaeota archaeon | reverse complement strand
GCCTTTTTCATGCTTTCGGCACATGAAAATCCTCGAGGAAAGGTTTAAAACAAAAGAAGTATTCTCCACTCTTGATGTCAAGTAGATGGTTACTATTGTTGCTTTTGTTTGCAGGTCTAGTTGTTGCACTTGGAGGCAATGTGGTTGTTCAGGATACACTAACTGTAACCTTCTCATTCACAGACCGTGCGTACAATTATGGTGAAATATTGACGGTCGACGTGACTGTGTTGAACGATACTACTCCCATGACTGGGCTCACGGCCAACATAACCGCAGGGGAGGCCAAAAACAACTTCACTATGACAAATCTCGGTGCAGGCGTCTACAGAGGGAATTATGTTATAGATGAATCTCCCTTCACCTTCGAGTATAACTTCACCAACGAGACTTTTGAGGGATATGCCAACGATACCATAGAGGTTACACCTGTCCTTAACGTGTCCTTGGCCACGCCAGCGACCTACACTGAGAATTTAAACTCAACATTCACAGTAACTGTGACTTCGATAGGTGGAACTGCCATCCAGAACGCGAACCTGACCTTTAATGACTCTATACAGGATTACCATCTGGCAGGCATCACCGATGCCAGCGGCCAGTTCACATTCCAATACAACCAGACAGAAGCAGGTAAACACTCTCTCCTTGTGAACGCCACGTGGATTCAAAATTCTGGAGATCTGAACCACACTTATGTTGTGGACGGCTACTATACTACTGTACTCAATTTCGAGAATGAGTTCTGTTCAGATACTGTTTGCACTTTTAATAGGGGTGAGCGCATCAACATCTCACTTACGGTTGCTTATCCAAATGGCACTCCTGTACTAGGTATCTCTGATAATGTGACTGTGGAGGGTATGCGAGACAGTATAATCGAACTTTCAGGCACGACGCTCCGTACAGGTTTTGGCAATGTCTCCCAGAGTGATGGTGCCGGAATCAAGGATGTGGTCTTTGATTACACTGATTCTGATGGTTTGAGTGCGTATGCCAATATATCACTGAACGTTAGTGGTCGTTTAGCAGTTACTATTTCAGGTGCAACTACGGCAGATAACGCATCAACTCCTAGCTATGAGATTGAGGTGAGGGATATCCATGGAAACCTTGTGAATGGTTCATATGTTACATTCTCAGGAGCGAGTAGTGGGTGTACTGACATTCGAACAGTCTTTGGTAAGGCATATTGTACTGTTTCTTTTGAAAGAGACGAAACAAGGACCTTAACTGCAACTGCCACCTATCGTGGTAACACTGGAACCGACACGCACGCAATTGTAATACTTTCACATACTCCAGGCACTGCTTCTACGTATGGCACCTTCTTACTACCTCCTGAATTTAAGTTTGATTCTTACCCTGAAGCGATAATAACTGAGGTGGGAAAAGAGCAGATAGTTACATTTGTCCTTGAGAACACGGGCAATTATGACTCTGACTGGAGCACGGTAAAATTCTCTTTCATCCCCCCAGACTGGTATTCTGCTCGTGCACTCAACATTCCTGCGGGCCAAAAGCGTGACATACTTGTCCGCATTTACATTCCTCCTGGAACCGAATCCAAGACATATGAGTCAGTACCTGCGACTATCTGGGCTTCATCTTGCGGCTCGATGACTGTCGCAGTGAATGAAACAACATACGAGCCGGGTCAGTGCGCTTCCACCAATGTGAAGTTCATTGTCAAAGCGACCGGCGAGGTTGTAGAGAGCGAAGCATGGGCTGGTGTTTCTAGTGCGATAGACAACCAGACAGTATTGCTTGAACTAATTACAGACCTAGAGAGCATGGATGTGGATTCGGAGTTCTCAGTCAATATGGAAGAGGGTTCGCAAAAGCTTGCAGAAGCAAGAGATGCTTATGCACGCGGCGAATACAAGAGTGCTAAGGCACTCGCAGACGAAGCAGCACTCATCCTATCTCGTGCAACTAAGGAAGCAGAACTGCTTGTAGTGCAGGAATTGGACCCACTTATTCTGACTGTTGATTCTTTAATCTCAAGACTCAACAATAAAGTCGGCGATAATCAGGTCAATGTCAATGAGGCAACTACTCTGTTGGCTTCTGCAAGGGAAAAGATTGCGCACAGAGAGTATGCATCTGCCATGCGGGATTTGGAATCTGCGCGGATTCTGATGAAAGACCTCACACCTATTGAAGAAGAGGGAGAAGAAACGTTTCCTATTGGGGACCTGCTCACGCGATTGCTTGCCGTTTTTATCATCACACCTTTAATTGTACTTGCCTATCTAAAGCGCGACGAGATGATGGACCTTTTCTCGCCAGTTCCGCCTCTTTTGTCAAAGTATGTGTGGCCCACAGTAGTTATGCCAAATCAACGAAGTGATGTGTCTGTGAGTCTCTCCCTCAAAAATTCCCACCTTGGTCAACTTACTAATGTTGTGATTACTGAAAATCTCCCACTGGGTTTTGACTATAAGGAAGGGTCAGACTCAATTACTAACCGCAAAGAGCGCGCAACAGTAAAACGTACAATGAATGGAAGTGAGCTGACATGGTCTTTCCCCTCACTTAATGCTACTGAAGCATTTGTAGTCACATACAAGTTTGCGTTCACACCTGTCGGAACGAAAGTCCGCCTTCCGGGTACAAAATACTCATTCACAGACTCGACAGGAAAAACGCAAAGTTCACATACTAGTTACAAAATAATACACGTTGGTTATAATGATTGAACAGTTGACAACACTGAAATTGGTCGAGAGTCTCTTAGCTGTACTCTATGTGCA
>CAZHTU010000048.1:0-6351 GCA_964535815.1 Candidatus Undinarchaeota archaeon | reverse complement strand
GGCCGTGGAACAGGCCATCCGACTTTGGCTAAAGGAGGATGAGGAGGAAGAGTAGGAGAGCAGGGCGGAGCCATTAAATGGATGGCCGTGTGCAACCTGAACGAGGAGCAGTACTCGTGGCGGCGGCTGGGGCGTGGACATGAACCTCTCGCCCCGCTGGGGTACTTCTCCCCGTATCCTGGCTACAGGCCGCCGTACACGTTCTTTTTCCTTGTGAGAAGTGGAACGTTTACGACGAGCTGTATAAAGGATTTCCTGATGGTGCCGCTCAACAACATTTCTGCGGACCTATAAAAGCGGTGGGGACGAGTTCGATATCGAGACGAACCCTGTAGTCGATCCGCGTAATAAATGCGGGTAAGTAATCACACATTTACGGGCAATTTACTATAACAAAAATAATTTAAGCACTAAAAGCAATAAGAACTAGCTCGACGGGGCCAAAGTTGGCACGGAGGCCCCGTCGAAGGAGAACCGATATGCTACAGAAGAAGACGTACAGGCTAATAAATCTTTCGTTTATCAGCAATAATGGCGATATAACTCGAAGAAAGACGAGTATTCGATGCCTTGCATGCGGTTCGTTGGAGGGCCACGATGACTGCCTCAGACGCTTCGAACTTCCCTGCATCTACGGGATCCCTCTTCTAAAGCATTTCATTACATTTTCCTTTCATAAGATCTCTTCAACTTCTTTCTGGGGTTGCATTTCTTGTTAAATAATTTCTATCGTTGGACTTCTCAGGGTGCTCACTTATGGTGGCAACAGCCTGGCTGGGGTCATGTTGGGACCGTCTCTTGGGGGCCTGGTGATGAACAGCGATGCAAGTGCGGTACTATCCGCTCCGTGGCGGCATGTTCCTTTGATGATGGTGAACTTGGTCCTCATTCCCACTTTCCCGGGGGTCGCAAGCTTCTCGTAGCCCATTGTATGAACTCGGCTTGCCCGGAGTGCCATCAGGGGTGGGTGAAACGCGAGGCGCTACGGACCGAGGCAAGGCTTCTTGCTTATCCCGGTCACTACAGGAAGACCGCGGGTTGCGAGGCCGGTCCGGTGAAGCACTGGCATGCCCGTATGCCCCTCCACGCTCGGCGTATTCGGTGGTCGAAGACGCGCTACATACGTGGTTCCGTGGTGCTGCCTGGTTGGGATTCGTTTGTAGAAGCCTCAATAGGCGGCAGTGCTCCCCAAGGCTTCATAGAGCTGGTCTGGAAGTACGCCCGAGTGAAGCTTAACCCGAAGGCATCTCATTCCTTCAAGTATCGAAATACCATCATGTTCAAGGGCATGATCGGCCCCCGTTCCCGGAAGAAGCGTGTGAAGGTCTTGGTGCGATCCCACGATGGTGAGAACGCCTTGTGCGTTGAGATAGACGATGGCGCCGTCCGGCTCAAGCTGTACTACGATGAAGAAAGTGACAGTATGATGGCTGTCACGGACGTGCGATGTGGCAAGGAGTATGGCGACAAGTTCATAGAGATGATGCATCTCCGCGATGGCTACACCACCGCCAAGCGCTATATTATGAAGCACCTTCAGGCTATTGGCATACATGGCGCTGTGGTCCTCTGTCACTCACATTCCAAGGACAAGGATGAGGACAAGTATCGCTTCAAGGGGCAGTTCCATTTTCATGTTGTTGGCTACGGCGAGCATCGGGTGAACTCCTCCTTCCTGGAGTTCGACGCCAATGTGCGTTACCGTACCCACAAGGAGAACGAGGAGCGTAGCTTGTTTGAAACGTTATGCTACTGTCTTGAGCACGTGGGGCTCGCCTACTCCTACGATAAGGTAGCCCTTCCCGTGGATGAAGTCCACACCCGTCCAGAGCTTACAGAGGGCACCCCCTCACGCTTGCACGCCTACTCCTACTTCGGCGGTTGTGCCCCGACTGCCCGTGACGGCATGATCTGCGTGAAGGACGTTCGCGAGATAGCCCACAGGTGTGGCGTTGCTGGCTGCGATAACGAGCTTCACATCCACGAGGACGTGACCGTTATCAAGTGTGCGGGGGAACTAGTTGCTTTCGGTGATGGTGACGGCTACATGGTTGACTACAAGGATTCCTATCACCGGGGCGTTTACCTCCGCAAGATAAAGACGGCCCGCTTCAGCCGAGTTATCTATCGTCGAATCAAGGTCGGCGGCAAGTACCTCCGTGCCCCGAACGGCAAGATAGCTAAAGCTGTATCGTCTGATTGCGTATCAATAACCCACTACGGGACTCGTCATCAGTACGGCGCGAACGAGGACGGCAGCGTGGCGGAGTGGTGGCTCCCCGAGCTCCGCCTCAGGATGAAGAAGGCTATCAGGTTGTGGCACTCGTCGTCTACTAGCTCCGGGATCTTGATGTTGGAGGATATGTATAAGTTGCTTA
This sequence comes from Candidatus Undinarchaeota archaeon, assembly GCA_964535815.1. Taxonomy (GTDB): domain Archaea; phylum Undinarchaeota; class CAZHTU01; order CAZHTU01; family CAZHTU01; genus CAZHTU01. Next base: position 3,973 of record CAZHTU010000048.1, on the reverse strand, counting down.
GAATCCCGACCGATGACGACGAGCTCCGCGAGTTCCGGCGAGCGGTGGAGCGACTATGGGTGAGCGATGGTATGGAGACGTTGCGAGAGGATTGCCTGCGTGCCCTCGCTGCTCGGAAAGCTCTGCGCCGCGGGTGCACTTATCACTCTGAGGCCATCGCTTAGGGCACTACGCTCGCCTCAGGAAGGCGTTCCATGCTGAGGAGGATTCCAGCACCAAGAGCGCCTCGAACGGCCATCTGCGTGGGATGTGCTTGTACCCGTCGCGCCCCTTCCATGTTCCACTGGCTGAGCTCGCTTCGCGTATCTCTGACGGTCGCCACTCCGGGAGGGCTTCCAGCTCAATGTCTTTCTCAACAGCGATACGCACACGTCGCATTCCGTGCGTTTATATCTGCGGCATCACGAGGTCAGGGTAATGGCTACCAAAGAAGAGAACAATACGGATATACGGATACTTGTAGAGGGCGAGCGTGCTGTGGGACGGGTCGTAGCAAGCCGATATGACGATAGGGCTCTCATCGTCACGTTCTCGTTCAAGGTCGCAATGCCCGACCACCTGGACAACGTGGATGAGGTCGCTGGCAGACTTGAGAAGCTGGTGGGCCAGCGGGTCCAGCTCGCCATCCTGGATGGCCGTGTCGGGCTCGGAGGGGTCGAGTAACCTCGGCTCCTTGTTCTTATCCTTTTATAAAACCCAAGCAAGAGCCCCACAACCACTGCCGACATATTTTTAAGGTAAGGGTAACTGTAGCAACATTGCGAACCTTTTTTATTAATTCACACTTCGGAGTAAAGCAAGGGAACTATATGGGTCGGAGTAAAGAATCGGTGTCCGACTTCTCCGTCGTAAAAGTCTTGGAGGGGCATACTGGTTGGGTGCGGGATGTATTCGCTGATGCTGACTACATATACACAGCCTCCCATGATAATACCATACGTGTGTGGAACAGAAGTGACTTCTCACTAGAGAAGATAATTAAGAATCATACTAATATAGTAAATAGTGTGTATGCCGACACTGACTATATTTACACATCATCGGGGGACGGGACTTCACGGGTGTGGAGCAGGAAGGACTTCTCGCAGGTAGCAGTGCTTGATGTGGGCACTGGATTGTGGCCCGTTAACATAACGGGAGTGTACGCCGATGCTGATTATATTTACACTGCCGCGGGAGGTTATAACCATACGACAAAGGTATGGAGTAAGAAAGATTTCCTGCTGGTTATGGAATTAAAGGGAAAGGCGGGTTCTTTTTTTTCCAGGAGCGGATTCTTCGGAGGGTGTCCAAAAGTGTTCGCTGATAGTGAAAATATTTACACCTCCTCGGGAGACCAGACCGCACTGGTATGGAGAAAGAAAGACTTCTCGTTAGCAGCGATGCTGGAAGGGCATACTAATGGGCTGACGGGCGTGTACGCCGATACGGACTATTTATTCACAACCACCGGAGACAAGACGGCACGGATATGGAATCGACGTGACTTTTCGCTGGTAAGAGTGTTGGGAGGGCATATCAATGACATAATTGGAGTGTACGCGGATGCCGATTTCATCTATACCGGTTCGTGTGACTTCACAGCACGGGTGTGGAGCAGACGAGACTTTTCTCCAGTAAAGGTGCTAGAAGGGCATAGCAGTATGGTCTTAAGCGTATTTGCCGATACGGAAAATATTTTTACATCATCAACGGATGGAACCGCAAGGGTGTGGAGGTTATCCCGTGACAAGCTAACTGCCATACCGTCAGCAATCGAAGTTGTTGATTCAGTGGAAACGACGGTTCCATTGCCACAAGAAGAGCCCTCAGAACCTGCCACATCTGAGTTGGGATGTGTCGTTGTTAAGCGTGGCTTCGAGCGTGCGGGGGAGTGGATTAAGCTTGGTGTCAAGATTATCAACAACTCAGACTTCGTCATCAACAGGGTAACCGTCCAGATTGACGAGTATCCTTCCGCACTTCAGTACGAGGAAGCAGGCAAGGAAGCAGTCTCACATCTCCAGACTATCAACGCTGGCGAGTACCAGAGCGCCATCTTCCGTTTCAAGCCGATACGGTGCGTTGACGGCAGCATTACAGGATTCGTCAGGTACTCTGACGCCAAGGGGAAGAAGCACACCATCGACATCAGATCCGTCGATGTCAAGAGCGTCTGCCCTATGCTCACCTCCGACGGAGTGACGGAGAGCGAGATTCTCGATAAGCTCATGGATGGGCATCTGAACTGCAACAAGGTGTTCATCGAGTTCGAGGGGAACGTGAGGAGCGTCTTCGATGTAGTTCAGGCGCGGCTCGGGCGGTTGATACTGTACGACCATGACTGGCGCGCGTCCGGATCGGCGTACATCGGCCACCTCTTCTACCTGGGAAAGACGAAGTATGCCAAGAAGTACTTCGCGGCCGAGTTCCTTCTCTCCGGCACCAGCGAGGATAAGGGAGGGCTGACAATCTCGGTGTACTCTGACGAGCCCGCCATCCTCACGGGATTCTTCCACGAGATCGTCTCTGACCTGGAGAATCATATCACTGTCCTCAAGGAGTCATCGGAGGTGTGCGGGATCGGGTGCGGGAAGTGCGGTGGTCCGCTTGACATCGAGAAGGTCGTTGAGGGGGGGTACGTGAAGTGCGAACACTGCGACTTCTGGAATAGGATCCCGAAGTGGAAGAGGAACCCCTGATATCTCGATTTAAACTCAAGTGGTGTTCCGTTTCCGACCTGCAGATCGGTTCGATTAAGCATCTAATTTCAATGGTAGTCCCAAGACCTTCACGGTACTCTCAATGCGAACAGAGATGGGCCGCTCGTCCTTCTTCCTGGTCGTGAAGCGGATGTCATCTGGCAGTAGACTGCAAGCTGGAGCTGGCTGGTCTTTTAGGACCTGTGCCATGGCACCTTCGATTCTGCGGCGCATCCTCCCATTTGCCTGAAGAGGAGCGAGCAACACCTCGATGACTTCAAGGTAGTCTCTGATGATCGGGCTCAGTTCGACATAACCATCGACGAACTCTAGCATCTTGTCCCGAGTACCTTTCCGCCACAGCCCATCCCAGACGACCTTCTCTTCGCCATGCACCAGCGCTTCAGGGTCGCATACGCGATAGTTCCCCCCAAGCGTCTGTATCATGTGCTCCTTCATCCTCTTGTTGAAGGACGTACCAGTCTCCCCGATGTAGTGGACGAGGTACCCGTCCTTGTATCTGATGACCCATAGATACAGTCCAGCAGAACGCGAGACCTCTTTGTTGAACAGAAGCCTTGGATGGTCTCCGCAGAGACCGAATGGGCCTTCGAGTCGGAGTGTAATTTCTGACATCGACCTCTACTCTTTTCTTTCAAACTGAATAGTCTCTTCAATGATTCGCTCGATTTCTTTTTCTTTAATTATCACTTCCCTTCGATTAATATTGACCTGACTAGCTCGATTATTGACTTTATCATATAACCATGCAGCAATAAGACTAGCTACAACTCCGGGGACAATTTCAAGAAAGAAGTGAAGGACATCGGCACTCCCAACTGCTTTGTTAGAGTCGTATCCATTGAATGTAATTTCTGCTTCACCCGGGATTTTAATGGTGTCACCTAGTTCTGAAGAGTCCTTCCCGAGGATATCATAGAGAAGTCCTTTATCATCTGTTACAATATCAAGTCTAATCAACATAGCATGAAGTACATCCACATGATAATATATCTAATTCGGTCATGCACGTTGTTGGGTGATACACTCCTCATCCTTGGATGCCTACCCCGGCGAACATGTCCAGCGGGCTCGTGGTCCTGGCCGGGTCACACCTGGTGGCGTGAGAAGTGCAAGCGGCCCCATGCCATGCTGCTCAGGGGCCTGCTGATTGCGCCTTCTGCTCGCGTTTATCGTTATCCCGCTCGTTGTATTTGCCCCTTAAAATGGGCTCAGTTCCCGGACGGAACCCGTCCCATTCTTCAGTATGAGGCGTCCTCGCTTCCGCGCTA
>CAZHTU010000047.1:0-6415 GCA_964535815.1 Candidatus Undinarchaeota archaeon | reverse complement strand
CAGGTCAGGGACATATTCTACCAATTTGTTGTTGTCGATGACAATAACTGTATCAGCAAGCTTTCGAAGTCGAATTAGGCCTTCTTCCGCCTTCTCGATTCGGGCCTTTTCCATGTTGAAAGGCATGGTGCAAACCCCAATAACTATCGAGTTGGCTTTCTTGGCAATTTCAGCAACTACTGGAGCAGCTCCTGTTCCTGTACCTCCTCCGAGACCGACAGAGATGAAGGTTAGATGTGTTCCATCAACCATGTCTTTGACGTCCTGCTTGCTCTCGACTGCTGCTTCTGCTCCCACCTTTGGGAAACCTCCAGCGCCGAGTCCTTTTGTCAGTTCGTATCCTATAAGCAGTTTTTTGTCTGCCTTGGATATTCTAAGGTGTTGTTTGTCTGTATTCAATGCGAGTGTTTCTGCACCGTATACGCCACCTAACTCCATTAATCTTGTGATGGTGTTGTTACCAGCACCACCAACGCCCACAACTACAATCTTTGCGTCTGGAGTCTCCAACGCATCAACTTCTTGTTGTTGTTCTGGTTCTGTTGCTCTTTCTATAAATGTCGAAAATGTCATTATTTCTCCCCCGTTTTTTAGTAAGTTTTATATACTACCTCCGGTTATGCTTCTGTGGGCTTACAGAATCAAAAATTAAGTCTCTGAACTGGGCAAAAACTTCAGGGCTTGTTTACGATTACACGATTTGTGTCCTTTGGGCAAAGGACATTAACTTAATGGTCTAGAGTGATCTTTTTTTTGGGCACTTCTGCTAGACTCTGTACAAGTATATAAACCTTTCTGAATTTTCCTCGAAAAAACACCCACATTTCTTTTGGAACTAATCTTATTCCGGGAAGCATACGGAATGCTTAAGGGCAGTAAATCTGACAAAACCTAAAAAACACCTTCATTTCCTATGGAACTTTTTAGCCTAAATGGCCTGCATCCATAGCAAAACGCGGTGTCCAAACATGAAAAATAAGTTGTAGACGACGATAATATTTACAATCCAGGCCACTATTAGCCTTCCTATTTCAATACCGCAGAGCATGTGGCATAAAACCTTCTCAATCCCTACGCCTATTGCAGTAAGTACGGTTCCGAAGATAATGAGGTTGGCAAGTGCAAAGCCGGGGGCGAGCTGGCCTATGAATCCTGCAAGCGTTGCCACGATTAGAAGTTCGAATGATTGTTGGAGCGGACCAGGTAGGGTGTGGACGAGGATAGGGTTTTCAACATGCATGGCTGCGTACATGTTTGTTATCGAGGAAGCTATTGTAAGGGCGATTGCAGGCAAAGGCCCGAAGGTGAGGGCAAAACAAATCGTGAAAAGGTGATGTACTTCTACCCCGAACTGCCAGAGCTGGGTTATTCTTGACGCAACTAGGATTAAATAGACGCCGACAAAGGCGAAAGCCCCGACAAAAAGCTCCTCAGGAATCAAGTAGGCGATAAATGTTAAAGAAATAGCAATCAGCCCGAACATAGCCGCCAGTAGCATGAATGGGGAAGTGGTTTGCACCCAATCCAGTGCTTTTTTTAGCGGATTCATGTCCTAAAGCTCGAATTCTTTTTCTTCGGCTTGGGTCAGCCAGTCAAGGCGGCCCTGCCTCTGTAATTTACCTTTCTGAGTGGGAGTGTATTTCCACTTAATTTCAGCTTTATCATCGGCGGTTGTGAATGCCCAAGTCCTAATGATTACAATATCTCCTTCGCGAATCCAGAACCGTTTTCTCATCTTTCCGATGATGCGGCCCATTCTTTCCTTGCCATCCTCACACTGGAGCTGTATCCTGCTGCCCCCTAGAATTGTCTTTGCCAGAGCAAACATCTCCCCCTCTCGCGGCATTCTCAATCTGAACTCGGTTTGTGCGGCTGGAGTATAACGTTTCTTCTGTCCAAAACTTCTTTTAGACACTTTCTTCTGTTTGGCTGCACTCTTTGGTTTGGGTGCGCTTTGGGCATTATTAGAGTCAGTAGATTCTGCAGCTTTGGGTGTCTCTTCCTTTTTTGTCTCGTTGTTTTTGTTATCTTCTTCCATCTTATCTCCAGATAGGATATATCATGTCTTCAATCCTTATGAACTTAACCTTTTCTCCTTTCTCCAGTTTGCACGTAGGCTTTTCCAAATCGTGCATCTTAAATTCCTCATCCATGAACTGGATTGTTGGACCTATGCTCACAATCATTCCTTCCAAAATCTCCTCGTGCGGCACTACTAGTGTTACTGGGTGATTGGCAGTCTTTAATTTGCCGCAGAAGTCTTTGAGACTTGTCTTCTTCCCACCTTTTACGACCTGGAAGAATGTATTATCCATCTTAACAATATCTTCAGGTCTATAAGCAGGGAAACGTGCAACAATATTGACTTGATTGACTGGTTTACCTTGCGCATTGAAACCCATTGCTTTTGAGCTCTCTGCCACAGCGGCACCTAAATTCTTCAACTTCTTCTCCATTTGTTTGGCCAAAGCCATTGGAGCGACCTCGTAATCTGTCCCGCCCTTGACCTTTTTGGACTTGATTATCGAATCTTCCTTAGCGAGTTCCATTAGTCCGTGCTCAATCTTTTCAAGTTCTGCTTCTTCGAGCTCGCGTCCATCCGCACGGATTTGGACGTTTGCTTCCATATAGCCTCCTGAACGTTTAGAACAGGTTTCGCAGGTATCCTTGACAATTTCGAACTTACGTGTCAATTCAGAGTTCCACGGCTCCTCACCAAGGGTTGCACTGAGTCCGATTTTGATTAGTTTTCCATCCATTTTTGTTATCGTTAATCGTAAATCCTGAGCAGAAGCATTGACCTTGAGGTTTTTATCGACCACATGCTCCAAAACCTCCTCGCGGTCTGCGTGTACCCATCTGCCTGAAATCCAATACCTCTTGCACATAGGGCATCGCCTAACACTCATGCTTTTTGTTTCCATGAGCCGGTTCTCATGCTTGTAGCATTTGGGGCAAAGGCCACCTGCAATGGCTTCAGCACCGCATTTGGTACAATTAGTCATACTAGAAATCTTAATCTTGGCCTTTATAAAAGAAGCCCTACTCTCCCATAACTTGGACTATAACCTCGCGCCGCCTGGAACGCGTGGCAAAATCCAGGCACACGATTTGCTGCCACGTACCCAAAGTCAATTTCCCATCAACTATTGGCACGGTTATCCCTGGCCCCAAAAGCGTCGCACGGACATGGGAATACCCATTATCGCAGTCCCAAGTCTTGTTGTGCTCGTACTCGAGATTTGCCGGAGCGACTCTTTCCAATGCAACAGGAATGTCCTTCTTCAGACCTTCCTCGAACTCGACCGTCGATATGGACGCAGTCGACCCGTTTACGAAAACCGTCGCCGTGCCGCCTGTAATTTTGGACTCGTCCACGACGTCCTGGACCATCTGCGTGAGATTTACCATCTCGCTGTGGCCTTTTGTCTGGAACTTGAGTGTTTTATTGAATACTGTCATTGCAAAACCTTTATCATTCCTCCCTCATATATTTTGCTCCATGAGTCAAGTCAAGCAGATGGGCCTCTCGAGGGGCATGTCAGTACACGACCTACTCGAAGAGTTTGAGGCCTCTGGAAATCTCGGTGCAGGGGATGTTGCAAAAGCAGTGGATGTGACAACAAAAATGGTCCAGGACACTGAATGCAATGTCTTTTTGGCCCTGGGCGGGCCGATGGTTCCTGCTGGCTTGAGGAACACATTTGCCAAGATGATTGCTGAAGGACAGGTCGATATAGTAATCACGACTGGCGCGAATATTGTCCATGACGTTATTGAGTCTTTTGGTGGCAAGCACCTGAAAGGCGATTTTACTCATGACGATGTCAAGCTCCATAAAGACGGCATCGGAAGAGTTGGAAATATCTTCGTTCCGAACGAAGACTTCATGACTTTTGAGGACAAGATTCAGGAATTCCTCAAAGACCTTTACGCACAAAAGCAATCGGTGAGCATCTGCGAACTGCTTGAGGAGCTCGGAAACTTCATACCTGACGAGAACTCATTTGTCCACCAGGCCGCCAAGAAAGGCGTACCAATCTTCAGCCCAGGGTTCCAGGACTCGATGCTTGGCCTTCAAATCTTCATGTTCAATCAGGACAATAAGCTCGTTATTGACGCGGTCGGCGACATGAAAGACCTTGACAAAAAAGTCATGGAAAAGAAAAAGACAGGTGCAATCATCCTAGGCGGTGGCATTAGCAAGCATTACACGCTTGGTGCGAATATTCTCAAGGAAGGACTGGATTACGCCATGAACATCACAACTGGCGTGCCTTATGACGGCTCACTCACTGGCGCGCGCCTTGAAGAGGCAAAATCCTGGGGCAAAGCCCAGGAAAAGGCTAATGTCGTAACAGTACAGGGCGATGCTACTGTCCTTTTCCCACTCATCTGGTCTGATGTGCTCAATAGGCTAGAAAAATGAACTACTTGATTCTTGCTCCGCTCATCGGAATCGTGGTAAAGTTCGTGGACAATATTATTGATGAGAAACTCAAGGTCCCTAACGCGATTACAATTGTTCTTGGTGCAGTCTATGGTTTTTTGATTGCTTTAGTTATTTCTAGAGTCCCTGAAGTGGCTCCAGCTTATTTGGCAGTTCTGCTTGGCGTGCTTCTGACGAAAAAAATAGATCACGCGGCACACTGGGTCGGAATTGTCTCAACTGCGCTTTTCCTTTTCTATTTTGGAATCCCACAAGTCAGTCTCGTGCTCCTCGCCCTTTTCTTGCTCGCGGCCATGATTGACGAGAAGGGAAACGACTTAGCCGACGCAAAAAAGATCAAAGGCGCGCTGGCTAGCTTTTTGAGGTACCGATTATTGCTCGAAGTTACTGTTCTGGCAGTAACAGTCTACACAGGTGTGTGGGAGATGTTCTTTGGGGTTTTCTTGTTTGATGTAGGTTATATCTTCACAGACAAACTTACCAAGGCAGTGGCTTAGGTTTCTTTCCGTAATCTTCGCAGAATAATCTTCTGGTCGGCCAAATGGCGGAAATTATATAAATCTATCAATTGATAGATTTATTATGCCAAGAAAACCCGGCCCAACCTCCCACAAACTCGAACAAATTAGATTAGTCCTCCAATCAGCCGAAGGCCCGCTCCACCTCCGCGAACTTGCCCGCCGGCTAGAGGGTGCGATGAGCTATCCGACAGTTTGTCGGTATCTGAACGAGTTCATGTCCGAAGAAATCTTAATAGAAGGAAAATACGGTCCGCATCAGGACCACATGGTTTTTGTCGAGCTCAAATAGACGTCAACTCACGTGTAGTAATATTCGCCTTTCTTCTTCTGCTCGCGGTCTTTGACACTGTCGAGCTTGTTCACCCGCGGCCGACCTGTGTCTGGATCCCTTCTCACGGTAATCTCGAGCTGTTTCAAAAAGCGATTCATACCATGTCGCATTGCTTCAGGTGCGCTCGCAATACCCTTTTTGCCAGGGTCGCCCAGGAACACCATTAGCCGGTCACTTAAGTAGTCAATAAACAAGACATCGTGGTCAACTACGATAGCTGTGCGCTCATTCTTAATCATCATATCCCTGATGATTTTTGATGCTGAAACACGCTGTTCAACATCCATATGTGCCGAAGGTTCGTCCAACAGGTAAACATCTGCATCCTTGCACAGACACTCAGTTATGGCGACCCGTTGCAGCTCTCCACCTGAGAGAGTGTCTAATTGTCTATCCATGAGCTCTTCCAAGGCGAACGACTTGAACAGGTTCTTCCACTTCGAATATTTCGAGCCTTTCAATACTTCCATGACTAACTTCTTATTCGGTTCGAGATACTGCGGCTTGTACGAAATCTTGACCTTCTCCTTGAGCTCTCCCCCATCTGGCTTGAGCTCTCCTGCAAGAATCTTCATGTAAGTCGTCTTTCCTGTTGCGTTGGGTCCCAGAATCCCAACAACTTCTTCAGTATCAATCTCCCCACCTTCCACTTCCAGTGTGAAGTCCTTGAACTTTTTGGTGATGTCTTCGAACTTGATTAAAGGAACGCGGTCCACGACCTTCGCGGCCTCATGGCCTGAAAAAGTCAATGGTTCGCTTCGGAATTTAACATTCTCTTCTGGAAGATATCCATTCAAATAAATATTAATTCCATTCCTCGAGCTGTACACCTTGGAAACAACACCATAAGCTCGCGGCTTTCCGTACAAGACATGAACATAATCTGCCAAATAATCCAAAACAACCAAGTCGTGCTCAACCACGAGAACAGCTTTACCCTCTGCTGCAAGGTCGCGGATAACCTTGGCCAGCTTTAATCTCTCTCTAACATCCAAATAACTCGACGGTTCGTCGAACATGTACAAGTCTGCTTTTTTCATAATACAAACAGCACATGCAACTCTCTGCAGTTCCCCACATTAAATCTGGCTTACTTTCCTATCTAGACAGTCT
>CAZHTU010000046.1:5348-6493 GCA_964535815.1 Candidatus Undinarchaeota archaeon | reverse complement strand
CCACACACGCGTCTCGACGAAATCTCCTTTGGCCCTGCGTTTGAAGGCGAATTCTTCCTCTACAAAAACGTCCACGATTCTGCGGGCTATCTTGGTGCCCAAAGAATTGATTAGCTGGCCATGGTTGTAGCCTTTCAGGTCCGTCAGCTTGTCGCGTGTCTCCCTGTTTGGACTCGCGGACATAAATGGTTCGAGCTCATCATTGAGGCTCTTGCCATCGACCTTATAGTCAAAGAGATAGGCCACGAATTCGCCTTTGAGTATCCCCCAAGGATACTTGTTGAAATGCTCATTGAGGAGTTCGAGCTGTTTACTGGTGACGACTGATCTGATAGCTTTCATCCGGGCCTTCAGAGCCTTGAGCTCGCGCTCCCTCACCTCCTCGCCGGACCTGCGTGCGCGCCTCTCTGCGCGTCTGTCCCGGCCTGTCATTTCTTTCCTCCTTTGGAGAAGAGGTCATACCTGTGGGGCCAGTTGCGGATGTCCTTCTTTGTATTTTCATGTCTGCGGACGTGCCTGATGACGTCTTTTGTCAAGTCTGTGAGGGCGTATTTACCGTCCTTCGTTTGCATGAGTTTTAGTCCCTTGAGGCCGGTGATCTGTGCCTCCAACCTCCTCTTGGAGCTCACATATTGTGCCCTTTTCTTTATCTGGTCTGGTGAGGTGAACTTGCCCTTCTTCACATCATTCAGGACATCATATCCTATTGACCGCCGACATTCGTTGCGTATCCTGGGAAGATCCTCTTCTACTTCCATAAAGAGCCGGGCCCACATCTGTACCTGGGTCGGGGCGAAGAAATAGGTCTTGTCTGTCAGTCTCCCATGGACCATCTTACTCACCTTACTGCGGGTCTGTCCCAATGCGAACATATCTGAGACAAAGGAAGGGATGAGTTCGTTCCACTGTGGGGTCTCGAAGAACTCCTTCTTGACCCGCCTGCCTCTCGAACCAGTGGATTCGACGGCCCGTGCAGATACTTTTTGCTTGAGGGCAGTACTCAATCTCCCGCGGTAGTCGTTCCTCACCTTCGTGAGACGGGAGAGTTGGTGTGCATTGAAGCCGACAGAGAACTCATCGAACAGGTCTACGATGCTTTTGCCATCGACCTCCTCGCCGGCATATTGCATGAAATATCCGCTGTG
>CAZHTU010000046.1:440-5248 GCA_964535815.1 Candidatus Undinarchaeota archaeon | reverse complement strand
ATGACACTTTCTACAATTGTAGTGCTGATTCTTTTGCTTATTGCACTCCTGGTTCTGGCAGTCTTTTTCACACAGGGTTTTGACAAGCTGAATGAAGCTTTTGCAGGCCTGGCTGATAAGGTTATAGCTGGCGCTGAAAATGTTGAAGTCTCTTAGTGGCTTGAACCGCTTACGTTTCGTCGCACTGCAACAAGATATTTAAACGTGCAGCACGATATCTATCTCATGAAACGGGTTGTGTTCTTTGTTCATGATGACGTTAAGAGTATGTGGGAACCTCTTGAAAGGATAATTTCTATAGGCGTCTACATTCCGGATGAAGACGCCATCCTTAGGAAGCCAATACAAAAGAGATCATCAAAAGCTGGGCGCAATGTTGAACAACTGGACAAACCCCTCGAATACGTGCCCCGCGATATATGCGTCAGTAAGCAATGGGAACCTAACGAAGTTAAGCTGCGAGAAGTATGCAACCAGGTTGCAAAGGACAATAAGCGTAGTCTACTACGCGTAAGATCTAAAGATGATGTAGAGAAAATTATGGGAGTACTCGGGCGTCCTATAACTAAGTGGGAATGGGGCTATCTTACGGCAATTGGTGAAAGGGCAGGACGGACGTTTCTGATAGCCATACCACTCGAGGTGTCAGACAGGTCTTACAACAAGTGGTGCCGGCTTGTCAAACAATGCAAAAAGTGCAAAGAGATACTCAGGAAGAACAACGAAGCCCTTGACAAAGATATCACAGCTACTGCTGAGAGGAAGCTGTCCAAAGATCCCGTCCTAGAAAGTCTCCTCTCTGGTTAAGTTTTAAACCCTGAAACTGCTTATTCTTCGCCGAGCCAGTCGTCGCAGCAGCGCGCGTATTTTAGGATTTCTTCAGGCTTGAAGTAAATCGGAATTTCGCGCTTGGCGGACTTCACCGAGTCTGAGGCGTGGATTACATTCTTTGGAAGACCCATTCCAAAGTCTCCTCGAATCGTTCCTGCACCTGCTTGTCTTGGATTAGTCTTGCCAATGAAGTCTCGGATGGCCTGGACGCCTTCGACGCCTTCCATAACCGTGACAACACATGGTCCGGAAGTTGCGAGGTCTATCAGGCTCTTGTAGAAGGGTTTTCCCTTGTGCTCTGCGTAGAGTTCTTCTGCCTGGGCCTTGGACATATTGATTTGCTTAAGGGCCAGTATTTTGAATCCTTTGCTCTCGAACCGTTTCAGGACTTCCCCTACGAGACCGCGTGCGACTGCGTCGGGTTTCAGCATTACGAAAGATTGTTCCTTCATTTCTTTGCCTCCTTCTTAGGCTTATTAGCCGCCTTCTTAGGTGGTTTTCTGCCTTTCTTGGCTGCTCGTTTGGCTTTTCTCTCAAGTCGCTTCTCAGCCTTAATCTTCTTGCCTGATTTACCTTTCACAGGTTTCTTGGCTTCTTTTTTTGGCTTTTCTGCTTCCTTAGATTTAGTGTCTTTTGCGGCCTTGGGCTTCGCTCCGACCTTTTTGGCGTGGATACCCAGAGTTTCCTCGCGGAAAGCGCGGAATTTCTGTGTCCAGCGGACACGGATTGGGTTCCTGCCGAGGTTGAAGTTCTTTCTGCACTTGCTTGAGCAGAACTCGAACACTGAGGCATCGTTCCTGACAAATGTCGTGCCTTTTCCAGGTTCAAATCGTTCCCCGCAAAATGAGCATTGTTTCTTTCTTGGCATTTTATACCTGCCTGAGCTTTGAAGCTTCTATCTCTGTCTCGATGAGCATCAGAATATCATCGACCTTTACTGGGCCTGTGACATTTCTGCGCATAATCTTGCCTTTGTCATAGCCATCTAAGACCCTGCCACGGACCTGGGGGATATCACCTGTGGTTCCGGTTCGGGAGATAACTTCGAGAACCTGAGCTGGATGACCTTCAAGATTGCGTGGGCCTTCCTCTACTGGAGCTTTAGTCTTCTTGCTCGCATACTTGTCATGCTTAGCAGGGCGGTCTTCAGATTTGTCGGACTTGGAGTCCTTCCCCTCTGGCTTGGCGTCCTTCGCGTCAGTTGGCTTCCTGTCAAGCTTTTCAGGCTTTTCAGGTTTGTTTTCTTTGTCTGCCATTGAGACCACTATTTCTTCTCAGGCTTTTCTTTCTTCTCAGGTTTGGCTTCTTTTGGCTTTTCTTCTTTCTTCTCAGGCTTAGCCTCTTTCTCGGCCTTTGGCTTTTCTGCCTTCTCTTCCTTTACCTCAGGTTTCTTCTCTTCTTTCTTCTCTTCCTTAGGTTCGGGTTTCTTCTCGGCTTTTGGCTCTTCCTTTGGTTTTTCTTCTTTCTTGGCCTCTGGCTTCTTTTCGGCCTTTGGCTCTTCTTTCTTCTCAGCCTTGTCTTCCTTAGGTGCCTTGCCCTTCCTGAGTGCTGTAAGCTTCTCTGCAATTGCAGAAACCTGCTTCTTGGCTCCGCCAACGTCGAGAATCACGACTGAAGCGCATGGTACCTCGATACCACTTGCCTGTCCGAGCTCAAGTTTAGCAGAGACATGAATGTAAGGTATTCCCTTATCATTACATAATGCTGGCAGATGGGCCACAATTTCCGGTGGCTGTACATCTCCTGCGATGTAGACGAGCTTAGCTTCGCCTCGCTCAATCTGTTTTGTGGCCTCGTTCGTGCCACGTCTAACCTTACCAGTGTTCCTGGCAATTTCTAGTGCTTTGAGGGCTTCCTGTACAAGTCCCTCTGGTATTTCATTTCCCATATTGTCACCTCCAAGGTTCATCCTCTATGCTAGAATGGGAATGTTAATATAGGATGGTCCATTTAAATACGTACTCATGAGTGCTATCGAGGGAATTATCAGGAAGTACGCGCTTCAGAATGCCTATTTCCATAAGGGGTCTGCACACCTTGGGAATGTCATACCTAAGGTTATTGGAGAAAAGCCTGCGCTTAGGAAAAAGATGAAGACCTTAATCCCAGAGATACAGAAGGTCGTCGATGAGGTGAACAAACTCTCAGCAGACGAGCAAAAGACCCAGCTCGAGGAATTGGCGCCTGAACTCCTCGAAAGGTCTAAGGAGGAGAAAAGAGGTGTTCCAGATGTTCCGAATGCAAAAAATGGGAAGGTTGTGACAAGAATTCCTCCTGAACCGAGCAAATACCCGCATATTGGGCACGCATTGAGTTTTATGATTAATTATCTTGTGGCACAGAAGTACAAGGGTAAGACTGTCTTGAGATTCGAGGATACCAATCCGCTCAAGGTGAGGAAAGAGTTCTACAAGGCTGTCTATGATGCATTAGAGTGGTTGGGGATTGAGTACTATAATGAAGTCCGCGAATCCCAACATATAGATGCCTATTATGAGCATGCCAAGAAAATGATCGAACTCGGGAGCGCGTACGTGTGCAACTGTAGCCAGGAACACATGAGGAACTGGAGACAGAAAGGCAAGGCGTGCAGGTGTCGTGAGCGCTCTATTGAGGAAAATCTCCAATTGTGGCAGCATATGCATGATGATTTATCAGGATACACTTTGAGACTCATGGGCGACATGAAGTCCAAAAACCATGTCATGCGCGACCCTGTCCTGATGCGAATTGTTGATGCGCGACATTGTTTCACAGGAAAGGATTATCGGGTGTGGCCGATGTACGACTTCGCTGTGTCCATCGAGGAACATTTGTGTGGTATTACTCATGTACTGAGGTCTGCAGAGTTTGGCACAATGCGTGTTGAGTTACAGAATTACATCCGCTCCCTTTTTGGGTACAAGAATCCTGAGATTGTCCAATATACCCGATTCAACATCCACGGCTCGCCAACCAAAGGGCGAGTCATCCGTGAACTCGTCGAAGAAGGTGTGGTTGACGGGTGGTCCGATCCTAGATTAGTCACAGTCTCTGCCTTGAGACGGAGAGGAATAATGCCTCAGACCATTAAAGATTTGGCAATAGATGTCGGAATCACGACAAAACCAACGACTATCGACTTCAAGACCATCTTCGCCTTCAATCGGAAGGTCTTGGACCCGACGAGCAAAAGATACTTCTTTGTTTCAGAGCCAGTCAAGCTCAAGGTGAAAAAAGCACCGAAATTGACAAAAGAACTCAAACTTCATCCTGATTCAGATTTAGGCACAAGGAAATTGAAGTGTTCAGATACTTTCTATCTTTCAGGTTTGGACGCCAAGTCCTTGAAGAAAGGCCAGGAATTCAGGCTCAAGGACCTGTACAATGTCAAGATTATTAAGAAAAGCCCAATGACTGCAGAGTATACAAGCAAAGAAGTCAAAAAGATACCAAAAATCCAATGGGTGCCCTCAGACTACAAAGAGATTAGAGTACTAGTGTCTGACCTTCTTGAGAAGGACGGGAAGATTGACAAAAAGTCCCTGCGAAAGGTAAAAGGCTATGCTGAGTCTAATATCCGAAGTCTTAAGTCAGGGGAGATAATCCAGTTCGAGCGCTTTGGCTTCTGTCGATTAGACGACAAGAAGTCTTCGACTTTTGTCTTTGCGCACAAGTAGTAAGATAGATAAACATCTGAACCCAAATAGACTCTATGGTATTTGACGTTCCCTTGCCGAAGTGGGTGCAGAAAAGTCTTGATATTGGTTTTGAGGATTATTGGCCCAGACACGTGTCCTTTTGGATACCTCGCCATTTTGAGATTGCACGGATAGCTCATATATTCAAGAGGGTCGCGGCTCTACGCGGCGTGGAACTCAAGGTACTGGAACCTGCAGCAGGCAATGGTTTTGTGTCATACCTCCTTGCACTCGAGGGCATCTCCGTCCATAGCTTCGACGTAAAGAAGAAAACGCTGGAGCGCTCACGTCCATTCC